>CAYNQW010000007.1:0-25840 GCA_964399415.1 uncultured Hyphomicrobiales bacterium | reverse complement strand
ACGCCCCTTGATTATTGACATCACGCGCGGGCATCAATTCCACCAGATTAAAGCCAACAATAGGCGCACGTTTTGCCACACCTTCAAAAATAGCCATCAAGTGATCATAAAAGAGCCCGCCTTGAGCCGCACCAATAACCGCTGGCATCACCACCGGGTCGAGGCAGTCAATATCAAGGGCGATATATACAGGCGTATCTTTGGGCAAATCCGCAAGCGCTCGGTCTATCCCGCCTTCTTGCTTCAGCATTTTTGTGGTGTGAAACGCCACTCCATAATCGAGGGCATCTTGCAGATCAGTGGAACGAGCAGAGCCGATTCCCCGCGCGCCCAATTGGATGATTTTACCAATATGATCCATTTCACTGGCGCGGCGCATATTGCTGGAAAGACCATTATTTTCGCCATTTACTTCATCGCGCCAATCAATATGAGCATCAATTTGCAGGATAGAAATAGGTTGCTTGGCTTGGGCATAAGCCGCGAGCACTGGAATGGGGACGGAGTCATCACCGCCAAACACAAACGGGATGGCGTTTTGGTTGATAATGGTGTTGATGGCTTGTTCAATCGCCGCGCGATTGCTGGCGGTCACCTTGGCATTGGCGCTGTCCACAACCGGAAGATTGCCCAGATCAGCCGCGGTGACGCCATTGGGCAGAATCCCGACTGAAGGCGATAATCCATAAAGATCAAAATCATGCTGTTCAAGGATGCTCGGCCAAGACCGCGCGGAACGGATCGCATCAGGGGCATCCATGCAATAAGAACCTACCGGATAAGGCGTCGCGCATCCGATGCCAAGCACGGCAATGTCAATTGCGCTGAGGGCGTCTATGCTTCCTCGTGGCATATTGAGCCAGCCTTTATCTTGATCTTTATCGGTGCCCCCAAAAAGGTTACCCATGCTTGGCGTTTTGCTCATCATCCACTCCTGAACGTTACGATGGTCAGGATGATTATGCCGGATCGCCGCGTAACTTCAATTTTAATTCTTCGATGAGGCGGCTGGCTTCTGGGTTGAGGGGATGGATGGTCAGAATTTGCTCATAGATTGATAAAGCTGATTCAAAATTGCCGTCGAGCGTATGGATCATGCCTAAGCCACTCAAAGCACCAAAATGGCGCGGCTCAAGTTTGAGGGTTTGGGCGATGTCTTGGACGGAACCGTTCATATCGTTCAGCATAAAGCGAACCGTGGCGCGTTTATTCCAGGCTTCGGAAAAACCGTCATCTCGATCAATAATCTGACTGAAAATAGATTCGGCTTCCCGCCATTGGCCAGATTCCATGTAAGCAATGCCGCGGCGCATCAAACGAATATTATTGGAATCGGTGGTGTCGGTTGTCCAAAGTTGCCAGATTTTTGCGATGGTTTGGTCGGCGGATTCAAGGCTCGGGGCTTTGGCCAATTGAGCAAATAAGCCATCCAATTCTTCCCCATAACGGCTTGCTGCCATGGCGGCGGTGTTGAGGCTAAGACTGATCGCAACCATGATCAAGGCGGTGATCCCTTGGGTTGACCATTTGCGAAACATACGAAACATGCTATCCATAACTTCAACCTAAGTCGCGTTTGATTTTCCGCAAGCTCCTTTTATAAGATGACCCGCTAACCTCTAAGGCCAGCCATGATTGAAACGACATTTTTTCAAGGATTTGGCCTTGGTTTTTCGTTGATCATGGCGATTGGGGCTCAAAATGCTTTTGTGTTGCGGACAGGGCTTGATGGCCGCCATGTGTTTATCATTTGCTTGTTTTGCGCGGTATCTGATGCGGTTTTGATCACCCTTGGCGTTGGCGGAATGGGCGCGTTCCTTGGGCGGTGGGAAGGCCTTGAGTTTTGGCTCTATCTGATCGCTGCTTTGTGGCTGATGATTTATGGCGGATTGCGGTTGCGTGAAGCCTATCACGGCGGGGCGGCGTTAAACCTTCAAGACAATGAATCAAAACCGCTTTGGCCATCTCTTTCGATGGTGGCAGGGCTTACCTGGCTCAATCCTCATGTTTATCTGGATACGATTGTTTTGCTGGGCGGCATTTCCGCGCCCTTGCCGGTCTCGCAAAAATGGTCCTTTGGCATCGGCGCTACTCTGTCGAGTTTTGTGTTTTTCTTCGGTCTTGGTTACGGCGCGAAAGCCTTAAGCCCATGGTTGAGAACACCAAAAATATGGCGCCGGATTGATGTTTTGATCGCCTTGATCATGTTTTGGATTGCGCTAGGGTTGATCCTTGCCGCTTTCCGGGCATGATACCTTTAGTTATTCCTTTTGAGAGGTTTTCGGCATGTCACCATCATCATCACCCAAAGGCCCTTTAGATGGGCTTCGTATTCTTGATTTAAGCCGTATCCTAGCGGGGCCCACCGCGACCCAGTTGATGGGGGATTTGGGGGCTGATGTGATCAAAATTGAACGCCCCGGCACAGGCGATGACACCCGATTTTGGGGGCCTCCTTATGTTGAAGGCAAAGACGGCAACCCCACCAGCGAAAGCGGGTATTATCTTTCGGCCAATCGCAATAAACGTTCCTTGGCGATTGATATTACAAGCCCTCAAGGAGCGGAGACTTTGCGTCAATTGGCGGCCAAAGCAGATGTCTTGATTGAAAATTTCAAAAAGGATGGGCTTAAAAAATATGGCCTTGGCTATGACGATTTAGCCGCGATTAACCCGCGATTGATATATTGTTCGATCACAGGTTTTGGTCAAACCGGCCCCAATGCTCACCGGGCGGGTTATGATATCATGGTGCAGGGCTATGGCGGGATTATGTCGCTGACCGGGCCAGTCGATGGTGAACCCTATAAGGTTGGGGTTGCCATTGCTGATATTATGACCGGTATGTATGCCACCACGGGCATCTTAGCCGCGCTTCGCCATCGTGATATGACCGGAGAAGGTCAATATATTGATTTGGCGCTGGTGGACACGCAAGTGTCATGGCTCGCCAATCAAGGGGTGAATCATTTGCTGAGCGGCAAAGTGCCGAAATCTTCAGGCAATGGCCACCCGAATATTGTGCCGTATCAGGTGTTTCCAACCGCTGATGGTTTCATCATCATTGCGGTGGGCAATGACACGCAATTTGCGGCTTTCGTTGATATTTTAGGCCAACCGGACTTAGCCCAAGATGATCGTTTTACCTCCAACCCTTTGCGGCTAAAGCATAAAGATGTGTTACTGCCAATCCTTGAAGACTTGATCAAAGCCTTCACCCGCGATGATTTATTGCGCCATTGTGAAAACCGAGGCGTGCCAGCAGGGCCAGTGAATGATCTGGGTGATGTTTTCGCGACGGATCAAGTGGCCGCGCGCGACATGAAAATTTCCATGGCCTATCCTGATGCGGCTTCTGGAAAAATTGATTTGATTGGCAATCCGTTGAAATTTTCCAAAACCCCGGTGAGTTATCGTCAGCCGCCTCCCAAATGCGGTGAGCATAATGACGCCATCCTTCAAGATTGGCTGGGCGACAATACGGATTAAGTCTAGCGCATGGCGTTAAGATGGGCGGTGACAGAAGCCTTTAACGCCGCTAAATCATAGCCGCCTTCGAGAAGTGAGACGAGGCGGCCATCCGCCACGTCTTCGGCCAATTGCCGGATCATGGTGGTGAGGGTGGCAAAATCTTCGGCTTGAAGGCGCAATGAGGCGAGCGGGTCATCCTCATGGGCGTCAAACCCCGCGGAAAGAATAATCAGTTCTGGTTTCGCGGCTTTGACTTTGGGAAGCAAGTAATCTTGCCAAGCCGAAATAACAGCAGCGCCATCATCACCAGAACGCATGGGGGCGTTGTGAATATTGCCGCACCCCGTTTCCGTCATGGAGCCGGTGCCTGGGAAGAGCGGCATTTGATGGCTTGAAGCAAAGATCAAATCACCGTCATCCCAAAAAGCCGCTTGCGTCCCATTGCCGTGGTGAACATCAAAATCCACCACCGCAACTCGCGTAAGACCATGGACGGCGCGGGCATGTTCCGCCGCGATCGCCGCCGAAGAAAACAGACAAAACCCCATCGGTTTATCTGGCTCAGCATGATGTCCGGGCGGGCGTGCTGCCAAAAAGACTCGGTCGGCTTCGCCGGTCATGACCTGATCCACCGCCAAAACCGCACCACCGGCGGCGCGGCGGCTGGCTTCAAGTGAGCCTTTGCCCATATGCGTGTCAGGATCAAGAGCGATCATGCCATCAGCAGGTTCTTGTTCGGCGATGAAATCCAGAAAATAGTCACCATGCACACGAGCAATGGCTTCTGGGCTGGCTTCCGGCGCGTCATGGCGCGGCAGGTCAGAGAAATCTTCATCAAGGGCTTGCCAAACATGACGAATGCGATCAGGACGTTCTGGATGCCCCATCGGTACCGGATGATTGGCAAAAGCGGCATGGGTGATCAATGATAGGCCGGGCATCGCGATTACTCCTGATCAGAACGGGAGCGTTTTTCGATATTGACGCCGAGCATTTCCAACACGCGGGGCAACAAATATCGAATGATGATCCAGAGAAGTCCTGCCCAGATTAACAGATCGGCTAATTCCATATCGTTTCCTTCATCCATCGCTTTCGGTGTTGATGCGAAATTCCGCGACCCAAGCGGTTGTATTTTCCGTTTCAGCGGCGGCATCATCAAAGTAGATGGCCACTTCATGCCATTCGAGTTTTTTTATCATGCCATGGTCTTGCCAATGCTGAAAGGCCTGATCAAAGCCTTTTTCTTCAAAATGCATGGCGTTGATGCCAATCAAGGCAAGCGCATCTTGCCGCGCCATGGTCAAAGCATGACCCAAAGCATCAGGTCCTAAATGCCCAAGGGTAAACGTGCCGGTTGAAATCAGCCCGCCATAATGATTTTGATAATTCCCCGGCAAAGGGGCGGTAATATCCGCCAAAAAGAGACCATCATAATGTTGTTTTTTGGCGGCCATATCGAGCATGCCTTGCGATATGTCAAACCCGTCGATGGTGCTCTTTTGCCCGAGATGGCGGAGATGTTGCCCAATCAAGCCCGTGCCGCAACCAATATCCGCGATGGGCCTATCATTGGGTTGGGCGATTTCCATAAAAAGCCTCGCCACCCGTTCGGGATAAGCGTAGCCATGGTGTTCAACAAAATCAGCATCATAGGTTTTTGCCCAAGCGTCATAATAGCGTTGATGCTCTTCTGGGGTGGAGAGTTGATAAACATCATCGCGATGATGCGCGGGCAGGGAATTGTTGTCGCTGTCTTTGGTATCCATGGCAAACCTCCCCCTTCGCTTCTAATGTCCATCCCAAGGATTAGGATGAAGGATTGCTGAAAGCCTGTCAAAACCAGAATCTAAAATGACAAATATCGTCCTATTTCATCAAAATAGTCATTGCTGTTTTTGGTCATCAAGGCTTAGTCTTTGGGGAGGGAGATGATCAATTATGGAAATCAAAAGTTATTATGGCGGTCAATATCGAGATGGCGGCGATGCCCGATTTGAAAAACACTATCCAGCCACCGGGGAAGTAATCGGCCACGTTGAACTCGCAACCGCGGCGATGCTTGACGAAGCCGTTGCCATGGCAAAAGAAGCACAACAGCCATGGGCAAAGCGATCGGTGCAAGATCGCGGTCAAATCCTGATCAAATGCGCCCATGCTTTGCGTGAGGCGAATGAGGAGTTATCGCGCCTCGAAGTGCGGGATGTTGGCAAAGTCTATGCTGAGGCGGTTTCGGCGGATGTTCCTTCTGGTCCTGATGTTCTGGAATATATGGGCGCCGCCATTATGACTTATCATGGCACGCAGCATCAATGGCCGGGGGCAATCGGGTTTACTCGCCGCATCCCTCTTGGGGTTTGCGCGGGCATTGGCGCGTGGAATTATCCGGTTCAAATCGCATTATGGAAATCGTCTCCTGCGCTGGCCATGGGCAATGCGTTTATCTTGAAGCCGTCGGAAATGACGCCGCTATCAGCCCTCAAGATAGTTGAGATTATGGAAGATGCTGGGTTGCCAAAAGGCTTGTTGAATGTCTTGCAAGGCGATTATCACTTGGGCAGCGCGATCTGCAATCACCCGGGCATTGCTAAAGTATCGCTCACCGGCGGGGTTGAAACAGGCAAGAAGATCATTGCTCAATCGGCTGAAAGTTTGAAACGCGTGACGCTCGAATTGGGCGGCAAAGCGCCGTTGATTTTGTTTGATGATTGCGATCTCGATAAAGCCGCCACCACCGCCATGGACGCGAATTTCTACACCGCGGGTGAAGTCTGTTCAAACGCCACAAGAGTGTTTATCCACCGCCCTATCGCCGAAGAGATTTTGTCACGGATGAAAACCATGACCGAAGCCATGACTGTTGGTGATCCGATGGCTGATGACGTGCAAATGGGGGCGTTGATTTCAGAACGCCATCTTGAAAAGGTGCTGTCCTATGTTGGTCAGGGGGTTGCTGAAGGCGCGACATTGGTGACAGGTGGTGATCGCGTGCATCCTCAAGGTTTTGAACAAGGCTATTATATGCGGCCAACAATTTTATCGAATTGCACGGATGATATGGCCGTGGTGCGGGAAGAAATCTTTGGCCCGGTGATGAGCGTGCTGATTTTTGATGATGAAGATGAAGCGATTGCCCGTGCCAATGCCACGCATTTTGGTCTTGGGGCAGGGTTGTTTACCCGTGATCTATCGCGCGCCCATCGCGTGGCGGATCAATTGGAAGCCGGCAATGTTTGGATTAATACTTACAATTTAATCCCACCAGATATGCCTTTTGGTGGGGTGAAGCAATCTGGGTTTGGTCGAGAATCATCGCATTACGCGTTTGAAGCCTATAGCGATGTCCGCGCCACCTATATCGCGCTTGATGAATAAATTCGGTTGCCATAAATTTGTATTATAAGGGGAGTCTTGCCATGACCGATCATACAAAAGCCAAACGGCCTTTTTTTGAACCAGTATCAGGGGCAGTTTTGCCACGATTTGCAGGCGTGCCAAGTTTTATGCGCTTGCCGGCTATGGATTTTAGCCATGATCGTATTGATGAGGTGGATATTGGTTTGATCGGGGTGCCGTGGGATGGAGGCACCACCAATCGCCCGGGCGCACGGCATGGCCCTCGTCAGTTGCGTGATTTGTCCACGATGATCCGCGCCACCCATCCGGTCTCGCATATATCGCCTTTCAAATTGGTGAATTGTGCTGATTTGGGTGATTGCGCGATTAATCCTGCGGGTCTGGACGATACTCTAAGATGGGTGACGGAATTTTACACCGAAGTGAAATCGCGAGGCATTACGCCCATGACGGCCGGTGGTGATCATTTGGTCTCTTTGCCGGTGCTGCGCGGGTTGGCCAGTGATGGCCCGCTTGGGATGATTCATTTTGATGCCCATACCGATCTTTTTGACACTTACTTTGACGGTTGCCAATTCACCCATGGCACGCCATTCCGCCGGGCTATTGAAGAAGGCCTTTTGGATCCAAAGCGGGTGGTGCAAATTGGCATCCGCGGCACGATGTATGATGGCGAAGATATCGAATGGGGACGCAAGCAAGGCGTCACCATTATCACCATGGATGAGTTTGCCGAACATAGCATCGCTGACGTTATGGCACGGGCGCGGAGCATTGTTGGCGATCAGCCGACCTATGTCAGTTTTGATATTGATTGTATTGATCCGGCCTTTGCTCCAGGCACTGGCACGCCTGAAATTGGCGGTTTCACCACCCGTGAAGCGCAGTTGCTGGTGCGTCGCCTTGAAGGGCTTAACTTGATCGGGGCTGATCTGGTGGAAGTCTCACCGCCGTTTGATAATAGCGGCAACACCGCTTGGGTGGGTGTTTCTATCATGTTTGAATTGCTGTGCATGTTGGCGGTGGCGGTGGATCAACGGCGCGGTTAAGCCATAATGCGCCTTGAAACCGAAGCGACAAATCGAGTGAAATCCGCGCTTGAAGCCGAAGGGTTGGCGGATCGCTTGCGGGTGCTTGATGAAACCGCACGCAGCGCAGAAGACGCGGCGGCTTCTCTGGGCGTTGTGGTGGAATCGATCGTCAAAACCTTGATCTTTGAATTTGTCGCAACCGAAGGCGCGTTGTCAGGGCAGGTCTTCCCCATTGCGGCATTGATCAGCGGTGATCGTCAATGCCATGCCGAGGCCTTGGCCAAAATCATGGAAATGCCGGGGGAAGTGCGGTGGCCAAACGCCAATCGTGTCAAAGAGATTACCGGATATTCAATCGGCGGGGTGTCGCCTGTCGGCCTTGATGAAGATGTGCTGGTATTGATCGACACCGCGCTTAGCCGATCCGACCAATTATGGGCGGCGGCTGGGCATCCTCATGTTGTCTTTGGGGTCAGTTTTGCGGAATTGCAACGTCTCACCGGCGGTCGTGTCACCGGTGAGATCAGCGTTTAGATTAAAGTTGTGGGCCTGCGGCTACCAACGCGCGACCTTCTTCAGTGCCACCGAATTGCTTGAAGTTATCCACAAAGAGTTGGCCTAAATCGCGGGCTTTTGCTTCCCAGTCTTCGGGTTTGGCATAGCTGCTTCTTGGATCAAAAATACTCGAATCTAGATCACCAAGGCTGGTGGGGATGGTCAGATTGAAGATCGGCAAATTGGTGCTTTCAACCTCATCAACCGTGTCATCAAGGATGGCGTTGATAATAGCGCGGGTATTGGCCAGCGAAATGCGTTCCCCTCGGCCATTCCAGCCGGTGTTCACCAAATACGCTTTCGCGCCGGAAGATTGCATCCGGTCTTTCAACACTTTCGCGTAAACCGTGGGGTGGAGGGTCAAGAAAGCCTTGCCGAAACACGCGGAAAAAGTTGGGGTATGTTCCGTGATGCCGCGTTCAGTGCCGCCCATCTTGGCGGTGAAACCGGACAAGAAGTGATATTGCGCTTGCTCATCAGAGAGCAGGCTAACAGGCGGTAAGACGCCAAAAGCATCGGCGGTCAAGAAAATCACTTTGCGGGCATGACCACCGCGGGATTCGGGGCGAACAATGTTATCAATATGAGTGATCGGATAAGACACACGGGTGTTTTCAGTCAGCGAAACATCGGTGAAATCAATCACCCCGTTTTCATCCAGAATGACGTTTTCCAACAGCGCATCACGGCGGATGGCTTTGTAAATATCAGGTTCTTTGACGGGATCAAGGTCAATGGTCTTGGCGTAGCACCCGCCTTCAAAATTAAACACGCCATGGTCATCCCAGCCGTGTTCATCATCGCCAATCAGCATACGATTGGGGTCAGCGGAAAGCGTGGTTTTGCCCGTGCCAGAAAGGCCAAAGAAAAGCGCGACATCACCATCTTTGCCCATGTTCGACGAACAATGCATAGAGGCGATGCCTTTTTGCGGCAGAAGGTAATTCATCAGGCCAAATAAGCCTTTCTTCATCTCGCCGCCATACCAAGAGCCAGCGATCAGTTGCATGTTTTCCGTCATGTTAAAGGCGATGAAGGTCTCTGAATTAAGGCCATGCTTTTTGAAGTCTGGATTGGTGGTTTTAGATGCGTTGACCACGGTAAAATCAGGTTTGAAATTGGCCAATTCTTCATCCGTCGGACGGATGAACATATTGGTGACAAAATGCGCTTGCCAAGCCACTTCCATCACAAAGCGAACCGCTAGGCGATTTTCAGCGCTTGCGCCGCAAAATCCATCAACAACATAAAGCGTCTTATTCGACAATTGCTTCATGGCAATTTTTTTCAATTCGCCCCAAACGTCAGGAGAAATAGGCTTGTTGTCGTTGATCACATCGCCGGTCCACCAAAGCGTGTCCTTGGTGGTTTCATCCTTGGTGATGAATTTGTCTTTCGGCGAGCGGCCTGTGTATTGACCGGTCAGGACATTTACTGCGCCCATATTGCTAAGTTGACCACGCTCAAACCCTTCCAGATCAGGGTTTAGCTCATGTTCATAGATCATGTCATAGCTGGGATTGTGATAGACAGTTTGAACATCTTCAATCCCGATGGATTGAAGGTAAGTGGTAAGGTCGGCAGTCATGTTAAAAATTATTCCCTTGAAACCAGTCTTTGGAAGCACTCGATATAGGCACAATAAAAATCCAGTGAAGACCTGTAAATAGATAATATCGTTTGTTTAGCCAAGTTCTTTCTTGAAACACGACTTCTGTTTGGCGCAAGATGAACGGAGCAACCAAGATAGGATAAGGTGATGCTATGACAAAACAAGTCTCCTTCACACGAATGGACGAAGGCACATTTGAAGATTATCAAATGTTGGCTGAACTTGAACATGATTACTGCGCCATGACCGCGGATCGAATTATCGCGCAACTGGCGTTACAAGCCGAAGACACCATGACCGGCTATCAAATCACGCGCCTGCAACATGGGCTGCAATCAGCCGCCCGTGCTGAGGCTGATGGCGCTGATGATGATTGGGTGGTGGCGGCGTTGATCCATGATATTGGCGATGGCCTGTCGCCACAGAATCACGATCGCATGGCGGCTGAAATTATCCGCCCCTTTGTCCGTGAAGAAGTGGCATGGGTGGTCGAAAAGCACGGCATTTTTCAGATGAAATATTATGGCCATCATTACGGTTGGGATGCTGATAAGCGTGATGAATACCGCGATAACCCCTATTGGCAGTCTTGTGCTGATTTTTGCGAACGGTGGGATCAAACATCGTTTGACCCTCATTACCCAACGCCAGAACTGGAACATTTTACCCCGAAACTGCGTGAGGTGTTTGGCCGCAAGGCTTGGGATGAGGCGCATATCATGCCGGGCGTCGCCAAAGGCCTGCCCGCATCTTCAGTGCAATAACGCTCGTTCTGGTGCCGATCTTTCTGGTGTTGATCATTTGTTTTAACCCTTTCGCAAAAGAAAGTTGCCCATGTTTCTGAAGGACTATTTGAATACCAATACCGCCCCTAATCTTGGCTCTGTTATCCAAGGATTGTCGGAAGCGGCAAAGGTGATCGACCATTTGGTGCGGCGCAATGGTTTGGCGAATGACTTAGGCTCGGAGATTGGCGGCACCAACAGCGATGGCGATAGCCAAAAAGCACTCGATGTCCAATCAGAAGAGATCATCATTGAGCAATTAAAAAATACCGGCGCGGCGGCGTTGTTGTCGGAAGAACAAGATGATCCCGTGCCGCTATCGGCAAGCGGTGATGTGATTGTCGCGGTTGATCCTTTGGATGGGTCTTCAAATATCAGCGTCAATGTGACAATTGGGACGATTTTTTCAATCCTGCCTTCGCATGGTGACGCGGCGGCCAATAGCCTGCAAAAAGGCCGTGATCAATTATCGGCTGGTTTTTTTACCTATGGTCCGCAAACAACGTTGATTCTGGCCTTTGCTGATCACGCTGACGTGGCGTGCTTTACGCTTGATCCCGATCAAGGGGAATTTGTCTTGACGCGATCAGGGGTCACGATTCCTGAGACCACCAAAGAATTCGCTGTCAATTCTGCCTATGCCAATCATTGGTTTCCGCCCATGCAGCGGTGGATGGCGGATACCCTAGCGGGTAAAGATGGTCCGTTGGGGCAAGATTATCGTATGCGCTGGGTGGGGTCGTTGGTTTCTGACGCGTGGCGAATCTTTCAGCGTGGTGGGGTGTTCCTCTATCCTGCTGATCAGCGCAAAGGCAATGAAACAGGGCGGCTTCGTCTGGTTTATGAAGCCAACCCCATTGCGATGCTGGCGGAAAAAGCCGGCGGCAAGGCCACCGAAGGCACGCAAGCGATTCTGGATATTATGCCAAGCCATTTGCACCAAAGGGTGCCGTTGTTCTTTGGCGCCCGCACTGAAATTGAACGGCTGGAAAACGAACATCGTTGATTTTAGCCAATCTGATCGGGTTTCGAGGGGCAAAAAACGCATATCCGTGTTGATGATCAAGGCAACAATTGCTAGAAAGAACCTGCTGTCATCGCGTGGGTGATCATCGCCCGCAGAATGGCGTGAAGATAGCCATTTATAAAACCCATGAAAGGTCGCCTGTTGATGTCCAGTTCTAGCCCGCAGCACTCTCCTGAATTATCTCGAAAAATGGCAGATGCGATCCGGTTTCTTGCGGCAGACGCTGTTCAAGCCGCGAATTCTGGTCACCCGGGTATGCCCATGGGCATGGCAGATGTTGCCACCGTTCTTTTCTCTGAATTTTTGAAGATCAATCCAGCGGATCCGTCATGGCCTGACCGGGATCGGTTTGTGCTTTCAGCGGGGCATGGCTCGATGCTGCATTACGCGCTGAACCATCTGTTGGGCTATGCGGATATGACCATGGATCAGTTGCGGAATTTCCGTCAATTGGGCTCGATTACCGCGGGTCACCCTGAATACGGCATGGCAACGGGCATTGAAACCACGACAGGACCATTGGGGCAGGGTCTTGCAACCTCGGTCGGTATGGCTTTGGCCGAGCGGATGATGGCGGCGAAGTTTGGCGCCAATTTGGTGGATCACCGCACGTGGGTGATCGCGGGTGATGGTTGTCTGCAAGAGGGCATCAGTCATGAAGCGATTGACCTTGCGGGGCATCTCAAGTTAGGCCGCCTCAATGTGCTTTGGGATGACAATTCCATTTCGATTGATGGCGCCACAAATTTGTCGACCTCCATGAATCAACTTCAGCGTTTCCGCGCCGCAGGTTGGCATGTGCTGACCGTCGATGGTCATGATCACGATGCTCTGCGTGAGGCGCTTGCCGCCGCCGCCGCGAATCGCAAACCATCCCTTGTGGCGTGTAAAACCACCATTGGCTTTGGCGCACCAACCCTAGCGGGAACGGCCAAGACTCATGGCGCGCCTCTTGGCGCCGAAGAAATCGCAGGAATGCGGCAGGCTTTAGGCTGGTCGGCTGAACCCTTCACGCTCCCCACTGACGTGCAATCCGCTTGGCTTGCGGTGGGCAAGCGATCAACAGAGGCTTATGAAGAATGGCAAGAACGCCTTGAGCAATCTTCAAAGAAAAAGCGTTTTGAAGCGGCTTTAACAGGGGAATTGCCAGCAAAGGTGATGAAGGCTATGCGTGCCTATCGCCAGCAATTGAAGAATGACGCGCCGAAACTTGCCACCCGTCAATCCAGCCAAAAAGCCCTTGAGGTTATTAATGTTGCCACGGATTTGACCGTTGGCGGTTCTGCTGATTTGACGGGATCAAACTTGACCAAGACAGAAACCACCATCCCCGTCACGCCTGGGAAATTCAAAGGCCGGTATATCCATTACGGCATCAGAGAACATGGCATGGCGGCGGCGATGAATGGCATCGCTTTGCATGGCGGCCTGATCCCTTATGGCGGCACCTTCCTTGTCTTCACCGATTATGCGCGCGGGGCCATCCGTCTTTCAGCGCTGATGAAACAGCGCGTCATTTACGTCATGACCCATGATTCGATTGGTCTCGGTGAAGATGGCCCAACGCATCAGCCGGTTGAACATTTGGCGATGTTGCGGGCGACGCCGAATCTCTTGGTTTTCCGTCCGGCTGATGCGGTTGAAGTCGCTGAAGCGTGGGAAACGGCGTTATTGCAATCAGGCACCCCATCGGTTCTCGCGCTGTCGCGCCAAGGCACGCCAACGCTCCGCCAAGAAAATGGTCATGCCAATTTGACCATGAAAGGCGGCTATGTTCTCCGTGAAGCGGCAGGTGAGCGTGACATCACGCTTATCGCCTCGGGCACAGAAGTCGCCTTGGCCATGGAAGCGGCGGATCAATTGAAAGAACAATACGCGCTTCATGCGGCGGTGGTATCCTTGCCTTGTTGGGAATTGTTTGAAAAGCAAGGCGATGCCTATAAAGCCAATGTCTTAGGGCAAGCCCCTCGGCTGGCGATTGAAGCCGCTGGCGGTTTTGGCTGGGAACGCTATCTTGGTGAAAGCGGCGCCTTCATTGGTATGCCTGGCTTTGGTGAATCCGCCCCCGCCGGCGATCTTTATCAACATTTCAACATCACGACTGAAGCTGCTGTCGCTAAGGCTGTTTCGCTCATTCAATCAAAACACTAGAATAAACAAATCTCTCAACCCGAAGGAAAGGGAAACCCCATGACGATCAAAGTAGCAATTAACGGTTTTGGCCGTATTGGTCGCAACATTTTGCGCGGCATCATCGAGTCTGGACGCACCGACATTGAAGTCGTGGCCATCAATGATCTTGGCCCTGTCGAAACCAATGCTCATTTGCTGCAATACGATAGCGTGCATGGCAAGTTCCCTGCTGAAGTAAAGGTTAGCGGCGATACCATCGACGTCGGACGTGGCGGCATCAAGGTCACCGCCATTCGTGACCCGAAGGAATTGCCTTGGGGAGACATGGGCGTAGACATCGCCATGGAATGCACCGGCATTTTTGCTGATCGCGACAAAGCCGCCGCGCATTTGGAAAATGGCTCCAAGCGGGTGCTGGTTTCCGCGCCAGCATCAGGGGCTGATCTGACGGTGGTTTATGGCGTAAATCACCAGCAACTGACCGCTGATCATATGGTGGTATCAAACGCATCTTGCACCACCAACTGCCTCGCGCCAGTGGCGTCGGTTTTGCATGATTTGGTGGGGATCGAACAAGGCTTTATGACCACCATCCATTCCTACACGGGTGATCAGCCGGTGCTTGATACCATGCATAAAGACCTTTACCGCGCCCGTGCCGCGGCTTCCAGCATGATCCCAACCACCACAGGCGCGGCTCGCGCCGTTGGGTTGGTTCTGCCTGAATTGAACGGCAAACTGGATGGTGTTGCTATTCGTGTTCCAACCCCGAATGTTTCGGTTGTTGACCTGAAATTCACCACCAATCGTGCGACAAGCGTGGAAGAAATTAACAACGCTATCCGCGCCGCCGCTGACGGCAAATTGAAGGGTGTTCTGGGTTATACCGATGCGCCATTGGTTTCGTCTGACTTTAACCATGACCCGCGGTCTTCCATTTTCCACATGGATCAAACCAAAGTGATGGAAGGTGGCTTGTGCCGGATCATGACTTGGTATGACAATGAATGGGGTTTCTCCAACCGTATGGCCGATACTGCTGTCGCCATGGGCAAGTTGCTTTAAGGAGTTTGCCTATGGCTCATCCATCGCGCCCGATCCGCATTGCCCCTTCGATTTTATCGGCTGATTTTTCTAAAATTGGTGAGGAGGTTCAGGCCATTGATGCGGCGGGGGCTGATTGGATTCACCTTGATGTGATGGATGGGGACTTCGTGCCAAATATTACCTTTGGCCCTCCCGTGATCCGCGATTTGCGGCGCCATTCGGCAAAGTGTTTTGACGCCCATCTGATGATCAGCAATCCTGATCCTTACATTGCTGACTTTCAAAAGGCAGGCGCTGAAATCATCACCATCCATGCCGAAGTTTGCCATCATTTGGATCGCTCTTTGGCGGCAATCCGAGATGCTGGGGTTAAGGCTGGCGTTGCCATTAATCCCGCCACCCCTGTTGATGTTATTGCCCATGTTTTGGATCGGCTTGACCTGATTTTGCTGATGACGGTCAATCCTGGTTTTGGCGGGCAAAAATTCATTGACGCAGTGGTGCCAAAAATTGCCATGGTGCGGGATATGGTGGGCGATCGCGCCATTGATATCGAAGTTGATGGCGGAATAACGGTGGAAACAGCACCGCTAGTGGCGGCGGCAGGGGCAAATGTCTTGGTGGCAGGCTCAGCGGTATTTGGTGTCCGAAACCCTGATGATTATGCTAAGAATATAGAAGCCATTCGTGCTGCGGCTTTATCCGCGGTGGAATCCTAAGGCTCACGAAGGAAAGCCGTGATGCATATTTTTGACAGTATCAAATCCAGCATTTTAGTGCCGATCCATCCCGCGGGTCGGCCGTTCATTGCGATTTTTGCGATTGGATGGGGTCTCTTATCGCTGATCTCTGATCATCTGTTTTTCCCGGGGTTAATCCTAACCCTCTGGTGCGTGTATTTCTTCCGCAACCCCGTTCGGGTAACGCCGCAACGGCCAGAATTGGTCATCGCCCCTGCCGATGGTCGGGTGCTTTCGGTCGAAGACTTGCCGCCCCCCGAGGAACTTGATTTGCCGGACGGAAAATACACCCGCATTGCTATATTCATGAATGTTTTTGATGTCCATGTGAATCGCGCGCCCATGGCCGGTGAAGTGACCGATAAATTTTATTTTCCCGGCGCTTTTCTGAACGCCAGCCTCGACAAAGCTTCTACCGATAACGAGCGGCTTGGCTTGGTGATGAAAACAGATCATGGCCCCACCATTGGCTTCGTACAGATTGCCGGATTGGTGGCGCGCCGGATTCTATGCGATGCGATGGAAGGCGATCGGCTGAGCGCTGGTGAACAATACGGCATCATCCGTTTTGGCAGCCGTGTTGATGTCTGGTTGCCTCAGCCGGTCAAGATACTGGTGGCGGCTGGTCAGACCACCTTAGCCGGCGAAACCATGATTGCTGATTATGCTCGTGGCGCGAAAGCCACCACAGAAAGTATCGCCCGATAATGGCTAACCCTTCGGATAAATCCCGCCGTCGCCGGATCGTTAGCAGCGTAAATTTTGCTTGGCTGTTGCCGAATCTTTTGACTTTGGCGTCTTTGTCTTGTGGGATGACCGCCATTCGATACGCGCTGGCGGATCGTTTTGAAGCGGCGGTATTATTGGTGGCTTTAGCGGGGGTTTTTGACGCGCTTGATGGTCGCATGGCGCGCTTGCTGAAGTCATCCAGCAATTTTGGGGCGCAATTGGACAGCCTGTCGGATATGGTTGTCTTTGGGGTTGTGCCGGCGCTGTTGCTTTATCTGTTTGCATTTGAAGATGCTGGACGCATCGCTTGGGGGGCGTGTATTTTTTACGCCGCTTGTTGCGCGCTTCGCTTGGCGCGGTTCAATTCAGAATTGCACGATACCCCCAGTTGGGCGGCCAATTACTTCACCGGGATTCCATCACCTGCCGCCGCGTTTTTGGCTTTGATGCCGATCGCCATCAGTTTTCGCATTGATCACCCCATCTTGCATGACGTTAAGTGGCTTGCGACTTGGTTGGTGTTGGTTGGGATAGGTGCGATTTCAACATTGCCGACTTTTGCTGGCAAAGGCATGAAATTACCAAGGGCAATGGCTTTGCCTTCGCTTGGATTTTTTGTCTTGGTGATCGCGGCGTTGATTTCGCGGCCATGGGATGTGCTGATTGCTTTAGGGGTGATTTATGTCGCTTTGATTCCAGTGTCTTTTATCCGCTATCGGCAAATCAAAGCGCGGGCTTTATCCACATCCTCTCGCCAGTAATCAGATGGTCACCACAAGCGCAAGGGCAACCGCCATCAGCGCCAATCCGGTCAGCCGATTGATCCATCGTCCTGTCATGTCATTGGTCGCCCATTCGCGCGCGTGATGCCCAAGCCAAGTCACGACCAATGGCCCCATCAAGACACTGAAAAACATCACCGCCACCACTTGCAGTCCAGTGGTGAAATCAAGGTTGCTGAGATCAATAAACAGCGGCAAAAAAGACAGGTAAAACACCATCACCTTTGGATTCGTGATGCTGATCATAAATCCTGTTGCCATTGAGGTCGCTAAGGTTTTTGACGTTAGCGTGCTGGTTCCAACCACTAAGGGAGGGCTGATAAATTGACGATATCCAAGCCACCCCAAATAGCCTGCCCCCAACACACGGATGACCATTAAGAACGACCCAAGATATTCGGCAAAATTGGCAATCGAAACCATTATTGCCAATAAATAAATCATATCCCCAAGCACCATTCCAATCGACATTAAGGCGCCTGTTGTCATGCCGCGACTAATGGTAACCGCAAGCACCGCAACAATGCCAGGGCCGGGGGTGATGGCGAAAATAAAACTCGCGATTGCAAGGGTAACGAGATTCAATTCGATCATGGTAAAAAATAGAAAAAAAGAGATTAACTGCGGTTGATCAATGGTCCTGATGTGATGTATTGGCCGAACCGTTCGCACCAAATCAACACCCCTTCAAATTGGTTTATATCAATCGATGGGGCGATTTCATAAGAAAAATTTTTGAAGCCTTTGACGCGGGCAATTTCAACACTGTGGGTTTTGATCCGGCGAAATTCACGTTCCGTTTCCACATAGCGTGGGGTCAAATAAATGCGATAATCAGGACCAGGGGAAACCTCCCCATCCAGCGTGACGCGGGATTTCGACAAAAACAACGTGCCTTCTCCCCAATGCAAACTGTCACTATCTTTGCGGTCTCGCACGAAAACAGCTTGGCGTTCCGCGGCATCAGCCTGGGCTAGGACAAGGGTTTGATCAGCAGGCGCATCGGCAATCAAGATGGGCAAATAATAAATCCCCAACCCAAAGCCAATAACAAGGCCGGCTATAAATTTCATCGACAAAGCCAAAATGATATGGCGGCGAGCAAATTCGAGCAAATGGCGCATTTTTCTCTCCTTTAGCGAAGAGATTATCACAAAAAAGTTAACGATTTATTAACGCGCTACCCTAAAACCGCACGGATTACCCAAAGGGCAATCATGCCGGTTGAAATCGTCACCAGCACATTGCGCGTCAGCGCGGCGGCGATCATGGCGATGATGAAGGCAGGAATCTTAGGGTTATCCAAGACAGCCACTTGACCCGCCACAAGCAAGATATCAGGGATAATAATGGCGGCTAAGACCGATGGCACCACATAGGCAAGAATTTCCCGAAATAATTTTGGCAATTCTCGGTCACGAAACAAACCGATCATGGAAAACCGCGCCGCGAAGGTCATCAACCCTGATGCGATCATGACAAGCCAGATCATAGCGACTCTCCCGCAGAATTGCGTTTGGTGATGACTTGCTCCGTCAAATAACCGGCCACCATGCCGATGATTCCTGCGGTGATGACCCAGATGTTCCAAGGCCAGTCTTGGCATAGAATGGCCACGATTCCGGCGACAATCAACGCCACCAAGGATGGCACGGAACGGATTTGCGGCAAGGTGATCGCCATAAAAGTCAAAGGAATCGCAAAGCCGAGATTGAGGGAAGGTGGTATCAATTCCCCAAGCCCTACACCAATGGCGGTTGAGATTTGCCACATGATCCAAAGCAGGCTACCAGTGCCAAGCATATGATAATGCATAAACGGTGAGGGGGGCTGTGTCTGCATACGGTGAAGCGTCACAAAAAAAGCTTCATCGGTGAGCAAATAAGACAGCAACACCCGCCATCGCATGGGCAGGGTATTGATATATTGTGTCATGGTGGCGGAATAAAGAGCGTGGCGAAGATTGATGATCCCTACCGTAGACGCGATCACCAATCCGCTTGCGCCCGCGCCGGCCAATTGCGCGAAAACAACTTGGCTAGCACCGCCAAAGATGATCACTGACATGGCCATGACCACTATAGGGGCAAGACCCGCTTCTGTGGCTAAGACGCCAAACACCATCCCGAAAGGCATAACGCCAAGCATCAAGGGCAATTCATCTTTGACCCCATCCCAATATTCTTGGGCTGCGGTCTTGGTTGGGTAAGCGTTATTCATCAGGATTGGTCATTTTAATCAGATTTGGGAAAGATGGGTTGCCGCCGGTTTCATTTGGGTTCGTGCCCATCAACCTCATTTTAGCCGTTGCCACCATCGCACCGAACGACCGCCGCTTGGCCATGGAATCTAAAAACCGATGAAAGCGTCTTTTGATCTCATGGGTGAGGCGATCTTCCGGCCATGTTGGTTTTTTGCTGGGATAGCCAATGGTGCTTTCAAGGTCATCTTCTTGCACCAGAGCAGGCTGAGTGATTAAAAACGACAGGCCATGATCCCACCAACGGTTCATCAAAACATCAACTTCGTAAATGGCAGGAATTGAACGTTCCAAGAGAATCTGTGCCGCTTTGGGGGTGATGATATAGCCGGTCGCTCCCGAATTGTTGAATTGAGTATGGGTCAGGCGATGGGTTTCTGACAATTGGGCGATATCGACCAATGGCCGCATGAGCCGTCGCTCAAGGCTGATGATATCAAACCGGCCTTTTAGCCGTTTGATCCGCTCTAAGATGGGGACAATTTCAGGCACCAGCATTGCATCATCTTCCAGCACTAGCGCCATATCCGCTTTGCTGTCCAAGAGTTTTTGCCAAGCGTTGCGGTGGCTCAGCAAGCATCCTAACGCGCCAGCGGACATCGGCGAGGGGTAGTAATTTTGCCGCGTTGCAGAAGTCAGCCGCGCGTGTTCTTCGGCTGGGATGGTTTTGCCGACCACGGCGTCGATAAACGAAAATTCAAGACCGATATCCGCAAGACGATTGGTCATATTCTGGCGGCGGTCATGAGAAGACTCGAGCGCGATGACATAGATCGGTATCATGAATGAATCACTGGTTGCATAGGTTGTTTCACAGCGCATGCCGTGGTAAATCGGTGTATCATTTTATAGGAACAAGCGCTAGCCCATGCCAACTTTATCTCTGACCGATCTCTCCCGCCTTTCGATTGCCAATCTCGATGTGGATGGCAAAGTGATTTTCTTTCGCACGGATTTGAATGTGCCGATGGCGGATGGACAGATCACCGACACCACCCGCATTGATCGAACAGCCCCCGGCATTGCTGATCTTGCATCACGCGGCGCCAAAGTTGTGGTGGCGGCGCATTACGGGCGGCCAAAAGGACAGCGCGTTGAAAGCATGTCGCTTGAACCTATCGCGCCGGCTCTAGCCAAAGCGATTGACCGCAACGTGACCTTTGTCAGCGATTGTATCGGTGAAGGCGTTGATAAGGCGATCGCCATGATGACGAATGGCGATGTTCTTTTGCTGGAAAACTTGCGCTTTCATCAGGGGGAAGAGAAAGGTGATGCGGAATTTGCTTCTGCCTTGGCCAAGGGCATAGACCTTTATGTTAATGATGCGTTTTCCGCAAGCCACCGTGCCCATGCCTCCATTTCAGTCATCGCGGGCTTAGTGCCAGCCTATGCGGGGCCGCTGATGGCGGCGGAACTGACAGCCTTAGCGGCGGCGTTGGAAGTGCCAAAAAAACCAGTGGTTGCCGTGGTGGGTGGCGCGAAAGTTTCGACCAAATTGGCGGTGCTCAACAATCTTGTCGCGAGGGTTGATGCCTTGATTATTGGTGGCGGGATGGCCAATACATTCCTCTTTGCCCAAGGGGTGGATATTGGCGCATCCTTGGCGGAAACAGAGATGGCCGACCAAGCGTTAACAATCCTGAAAAACGCAGAAAAAGTAGGATGTCAGATAATTCTGCCGGTTGATGTTGTGGTGGCTCAAGAATTCAAAGCTGGAGCGGCATCACGGCATTTAACCTTAGGCCAAGATCATTTGGACGCTGATGATATGATCCTTGATGCGGGGCCAGCAACGGTGGCGCTCGCCGTTGATGCTTTGAATTCAGCTAAAACCTTGGTTTGGAATGGCCCCATGGGCGCGTTTGAGATCAAGCCTTTTGATGGCGCAACGGTGGATTTGGCGCGGCAAGCGGCTATTCTGACAAAAATGAACGGCCTGATTTCAGTGGCTGGCGGCGGTGATACGGTTGCAGCATTGGCGGCGGCAGGGGTTGATGATAAATTTCATTATGTTTCCACCGCAGGTGGTGCTTTTCTGGAATGGATGGAAGGCAAAACGCTTCCCGGCGTGGCGGCATTGTTGGAGCAGGCCTAATGGCTATATCTTTAGAAGCCGCTGTTTTTGATCTGGATGGCACGCTGGTGCATTCGTCGCCGGATATCGCTTATCATCTCAATAATGCTTTTGCGTCTTGCCTGGAAATTGAAGGGCCGTTTTCTGGGCATGATGTGGAAATGATGATCGGCGGCGGCCTGAAGGACCTCATCGCGATGGGATTTGAAACCCTTGGCCGTGATGCGGATGACGCGTTGTTTGAAAAAGTACTGACAACCTATCGGCAAAACTATCTGGATAGCCCGGTGGTCAAAACGACGCTTTATGATGGGATGTTAACCACTTTAACAGACTTGCAAGATCAAGGAATTGCCATTGGGCTTTGCACCAATAAGACCGAAGCCACCGCACGAAAAGTGCTTGAGCATTTTAATATGACGCGGTTTTTTGGCGCGATTGTTGGCGGCGATACCACAACAACACGAAAACCCCAGCCAGAATCACTCTTAGAAGCAATTGCTCAAATCAAGGCAAACCCAGAGAAGGCGGTGATGGTAGGCGACAGCAAAGCGGATTTTGGCGCGGCGCGAAACGCGAATGTCCCCATCATCTTAGTTGACTGGGGTTATTCCAGCGTTGATATCAAAACCCTAGGCGCAGACGCGGTGATCAGCCATTACGATGAATTTAACACAGCTTTAACGCGATGCGGTTTTGCGAATTAAAGACTTTTTTTGGCCATGATCATTCTATATCCATAGAATAACCTTGTGATCAGGAGAATTGCGATGTTTTCCATGTTTACCAAAAAACTGGATTTGCCCACGGAAAGCGATGCTTTAACAGGCCGAGACGCGCCAATTTTATCGCCACGCCCCCATGCGGTGACCGGGCGAACGCTGGTGCCGCCTTTTCCGGAAGGACTGCAAAAGATTAGGCTGGGGATGGGATGCTTCTGGGGGGCAGAGCGTCTCTTTTGGCAAACCAAGGGCGTCTGGACAACCTCCGTGGGCTATGCCGGCGGCTACACAAAAAATTGCACCTATCGCGAAGTATGTTCAGGCGAAACCGGTCATACCGAAGTGGTTGAAGTGGTCTATGATCCGGCGGTGATTGATCTTGACGCTATTCTGAAAATTTTTTGGGAAAGCCATGATCCCACCCAAGGCATGCGGCAGGGCAATGATATAGGCACCCAATACCGATCCGCCATTTATGTCGATGATGACGCCACGCTTGATGTGGTTCTGGCAAGCCGTGACCGCTATCAGGCAGCGCTAACCGCTCGGGGATTGCCGAAGATCACCACCGAAATCGCCATATCGGAAACCTACTATTTGGCTGAAGATGACCATCAGCAATATCTCTATAAAGTCCCGAATGGGTATTGCGGGTTGCGCGGCACAGGGGTTGATTGCCCCCGAGAATAAATCGAGGGTTAATTGTTTGCCTGATTTTGGCAATCAAGACTTGACGCCCGAGGGAATATAACGCTATACACTTCCAATCGCTTGGCGGTGACCGCTGAGCCACGTAATTTTTATTTAACCACGAACCCTTAGAGTAAGCCATGAAAGTCGCTAGTTCACTGAAAACACTAAAGTCTCGTGACCGCAACTGTCAGATCGTTCGTCGTCGCGGCCGTGTCTATGTGATCAACAAGAAAAACCCACGCATGAAAGCGCGTCAGGGCTAATCTGATCGTATTGTTGATGAAGCCCAGCATTGCTGGGCTTTTTTTATGGGGTTTTTATCCGCCCTTGCTTTTAACCTTATTACGGGGTTGCTTGAGATCACCGAATTGATTCTTGTCCTGTCCTTTTTATAATATGGGACTAAATTAATTGAACTCATCCCCAGATCGAAGCCTTTGAGGTGCCCCATGCAAATGCCAACGCCAGATCAAGACATGATCGATCAGCAAGCGCTCATCGCCGCTGATTTAATCAAGTTATTGGGCAAAGAAGGGGTGGTGGCTGATCAAAACGCCATGAGTGTGTTTGAAAGCGATGGGCTGAACGGCTATCGACAGACGCCGATGGTGGTCGCTCTTCCAGCCAACGCGCAAGAGGTTTCCGCCGTGCTAGGCTATTGCCATGAAAAGGGCATTAAAGTTGTGCCGCGCGGAGCAGGGACATCTTTGTCCGGCGGGGCTTTGCCCTTGGCCGATGCGGTTTTATTGGGCTTAAGCCGAATGAATCAAATCCTTGAAATTGATTATGAGAATCGGGCGGTGGTGGCGCAGCCCGGGGTCACAAATTTGGCGATCACCCATGCGGTTGAAGGCAAAGGCTATTATTACGCGCCAGACCCATCAAGTCAGATCGCTTGTTCAATCGGCGGCAATGTAGCCGAAAATTCAGGCGGCGTGCATTGCCTGAAATATGGGCTGACCACCAACAACCTCTTGGGCATTGAGATGGTCACCATGGACGGTGAAATCATTCGTCTTGGCGGCAAACATCTGGACGCGGAAGGCTATGATTTGCTGGGGGTGATGACGGGCTCTGAAGGTCTGCTTGGTATTGTCACGGAAGTCACGGTTCGCATTTTGCAAAAACCCGCGACCCGCAAAGCTTTGCTTATCGGCTTTTCTTCGTCTCTTTCTGCTGGCGAAGCCGTGGGCGCCATCATTGCGGATGGCATCATTCCTGCGGGGATGGAAATGATGGATAATCCTGCGATTAACGCGGCTGAAGATTTTGTCGCCGCTGGCTATCCCCGAGATGCTGACGCGCTCTTGATTGTCGAACTTGATGGACCAGAAGCCGAAGTCACGGCGCTTACCGAGCGGGTGGCAAAAATAGTTGAAGGCAAAGCCGCGACCTCCATTCGGGTCAGCGAAACCGAAGAAGAGCGTGAATTGTTTTGGGCAGGGCGGAAGGCCGCCTTTCCCGCCATTGGCCGCATTTCGCCAGATTATTTATGCATGGATGGCACGATTCCCCGCCGGCAATTGCCAGAAATGTTGAGCCGTATGTCGCGGATGAGTCAGCGTTATGGCTTGCGGGTGGCGAATGTTTTTCACGCCGGTGATGGCAATTTGCATCCGCTCATTATGTTTGATTCTAACGCCCCCGGTGAATTGGAGCGTGCCGAAGAATTTGGCGCTGATATCTTGCGATCTTGCGTTGAACTCGGCGGCGTTCTGACAGGTGAACATGGCGTCGGTGTTGAAAAGCGTGATTTGATGCATGAAATGTTTTCAGAAGATGACTTGAAGCAACAACAACGGTTGAAATGTGCTTTTGATCCCGGGCATTTGCTTAATCCCGGCAAGGTTTTCCCTGTCTTGCATCGTTGCGCGGAATTAGGCCGCTTGCATGTGCATCACGGCAACCTTCCCCATCCTGATTTGCCGCGGTTTTAGACCATCATGTCAACGCCAAGGATTGAGACGCGGGATGAACGTGATTTGCTGGAAGCCATGCAAAATGCTGTCGCGTCCAAAACACGTTTTGATCTGCGCGGCAGTGGTCGTCATGTCGATGTTGGGCGTCCGATGGATACCGATCAAATTCTGTCGCTCAAGCCCATGTCAGGCGTGGTGACTTATGAACCTGATGAACTGGTGCTAATCACTCAAGCCGCAACGCCTTTGGCGACTATCCTCAAAACGCTTGATGATGCCGGGCAGATGTTGGCTTTTGATCCGCCTCTAGGGGCGCTTGACCCTAAAGACGCGCAAGGCACCATCGGCGGTGTGATGGCCACCAATTTGGCAGGGCCTAGGCGAATGGTATCGGGCGCGGCACGCGATTATTTATTGGGATTCAAAGCAATTTCTGGGCGTGGTGAAGCCTTCCAATCAGGCAGTAGGGTGATGAAAAATGTCACGGGTTATGATCTGTCAAAATTGATGGCGGGGTCTTATGGCACGTTGGCGGTGATGCATGAGTTAACGCTTAAGACCATGCCTAAGCCTGAAGATGCTGCGAGTTTGATCATCAAAACCAAGACGGTTATCGAGGCGGCGATGGTGCTGCGCCAAGCCTTTGCCAGCGCTCATGAACCGACGGCAGGGGCAATTTTACCATCTCAAGTCGTGCAAAACTCAAGCCTAGAAGCGATTAGCGGTGCATCTGATCAAGGGGCATTGGCGGTTATCCGCATCGAAGGATTTGAAATATCGGTAAATAATCGTCTTCAAGCCTTATCGGAACTTTTGGGGGATTTTGGCGAGCAAATGATCTTGCAATCGGTCGATTCGACATGGCTTCAATCGGAAATTCGAGAGGCTAGCCTTATTCCTCAA
>CAYNQW010000006.1:9581-30816 GCA_964399415.1 uncultured Hyphomicrobiales bacterium | reverse complement strand
CTTCATAGCCTAGAAATTCCGTCGCGCCATAGGTCTCCGCCGCGGCCAGAAAAACCGGCGACATCGCGCTATCACCCGAACCAGACCATGCTTTGCGGGCTTGAGCCTTTTGGGCGTCCATGGCCTTATTAAAACCATCGAGATCAACGCTCCAATTATAGCCGCGCATCACATCTTGCGTCAGATCTAGCGGAAAACCATAGGTATCATAGAGTTTGAAAGCAGTTTCACCGTCTAATTCTGTTGCGTCTGGGCGGCTTTCAACTTCGTCCATGAGGATTTTTAACCCCCGCCCTAACGTTTCCTTAAAACGGGTTTCTTCCATTTTAAGGGTTTCCGTGATCAGGCTTTCCGCCCGCTGCAATTCCGTGAAATGTCCCCCCATTTCATGCACCAATGCCGGCACTAGCATATGCATCATTGGCTCAGCACAACCCATTTGATGGGCATGACGCATTGCCCGCCGCATAATCCGGCGCAGAACATATCCGCGGCCTTCATTTGACGGCAACACGCCATCAGCAATCAGAAATGACGAGGCGCGCAAGTGATCGGCAATCACCCGATGCGAAACCGCATGGTCTCCGTCAATGGCGACCTTTGACGCTTCAGAGGAAGCGCGTATCAACGCCTGCATCAGATCAATGTCGTAATTGTCATGCTTGCCTTGCATGACGGCAGAAATACGCTCCAACCCCATGCCCGTATCAATGGAAGGTTTGGGCAAGTCAATCCGCTCACCTGACGCCAATTGCTCATATTGCATGAAGACCAGATTCCAAATTTCAATAAACCGGTCGCCATCTTCATCAGGGGAACCCGGAGGGCCACCCGGAATGTGCTCACCATGATCAAAAAAGATTTCAGAACATGGCCCGCAAGGACCGGTATCGCCCATCGACCAGAAATTATCAGACGTCGGAATGCGAATGATGCGGTCATCGGTTAAACCCGCAATCTTTCTCCAAAGCGCGGCGGCCTCATCATCCGTGTGATAAACCGTGACCAGCAATTTCTCTTTCGGCAAGCCATAAATATCGGTGATTAAAGTCCAAGCGTGATGTATCGCCTGTTCTTTGAAATAATCACCAAACGAAAAATTCCCGAGCATTTCAAAAAACGTATGGTGACGCGCGGTATGGCCGACATTTTCCAAATCATTATGCTTGCCGCCTGCGCGCACGCATTTTTGCGAGGTCACCGCACGCGGGATGGCGCGGGTTTCGCCACCGGTAAACACATTCTTGAACTGAACCATGCCAGCATTGGTGAATAATAGCGTCGGGTCATTGAGCGGCACCAACGAAGAAGATGCCACCACCTCGTGATCATTTTTGCCAAAATAATCTAAATATGTCGTGCGGATATCGTTGACAGACGCCATGGTTCAAAGCCTTTCTTTATCCTTTTTATTTACGGATCAGCCATGGCCTTGTCTAGCCTCTTTTGGGTGTAACCTCTTTTTTTACAACCAAAAAAACCGGCGGAAATACCGCCGGCTTAAAGAGATAAACGGTAAAATATGTTTATTCCATATCATCCAGAGGGATATGGCTCGTATCATCATCCGTTGTTTCGCTGACCGGCGATTGATCAAGCATCACTTCGTCAAACAAACCAGCGTTTTGCCGCAACGCCTGTTCAATTTCATTCGCCATGGCAGGATTATCGCGCATGAATTGTTTGGCATTCTCACGCCCCTGCCCGATCCGCTGATCTTTATAGGAAAACCACGAGCCTGACTTATCAATGAGATTGGCCGCCACCCCAAGGTCAATCAACTCCCCGGTTTTGGAAATCCCTTCGCCATACATGATGTCAAATTCCACGGTACGGAATGGCGCGGCGACTTTATTCTTCACCACTTTAACCCGCGTTTGGTTGCCGATCACTTCATCGCGATCCTTAATGGCACCGATGCGACGGATATCCAGTCGCACGGAAGCATAGAATTTCAACGCATTGCCGCCGGTGGTGGTTTCAGGGTTGCCAAACATGACGCCAATTTTGAGGCGAATTTGGTTGATGAAAATCACCAGGCAATTTGATTTGGCAATGGATGACGTTAATTTGCGAAGCGCTTGGCTCATTAAACGCGCCTGCAAGCCGACATGGGTGTCGCCCATTTCGCCTTCCAATTCAGCCCGCGGCACCAAGGCCGCCACGCTATCCACCACCAGCACGTCAATCGCGCCAGAACGTACCAAGGTATCGGCGATTTCAAGCGCTTGTTCGCCTGCATCCGGCTGAGAGATCAGCAATTCATCCAGATCAACGCCGAGTTTCTTGGCGTAAGATGGGTCCAGCGCGTGTTCCGCATCAATAAAGGCACAAGCGCCGCCATTTTTCTGCGCTTCCGCCACCGCGTGCAGAGCCAAGGTGGTTTTGCCTGATGATTCCGGCCCATAAATTTCAATGATCCGCCCTTTCGGCAGACCGCCAATGCCAAGCGCGATATCAAGGCCAAGCGAGCCCGTAGAAATCGCTTCAATATCATCCGCGATATCACTTTGCCCCATTTTCATGACCGACCCTTTGCCGAATGATTTTTCGATCTGGCCAATCGCCGCTTCCAGCGCTTTTAATTTATCTTCTTTTTTCATGCTGAGATTTACCACCTGTGCCGACATGATTTTCTCCTCTCTGATATCGTCTTCTGATGCAGACAACAACCTGTTTTATTCACCCCGCAATTTGGGGCGGTGATGAAGATTGCTTTTCCGCGTCATTGTCATAATCTTGGAACCATAATTGCGATCAACACCCATGCGATTAACGCATCATTCTTGCTATATGATCACGCTTTGTTCTCATTGGCAAGTAAATTTTCTTGTTTTGTTCTCTTTTCTATATATGGAGAGTTCCAGAAACAATCACCACAAGATTTTGAAGAATACGTTCAGGATTACGGTGAGGGTTCTTGGTCGCAAAGTGGAATACGCACCCAGAATCGGCACCCGCTATCGCTTTCAATAGCATCGACGCCATATTCGCCTTTCCAATAATTCACCGCCCAAGCCACCGCCGACAACCCATAGCCGCGATCGCTTGATGATCCCTTTGACGACACGCCGGGGTTAAAAATTTCTTTTGGATTCAGGCCTTGCAACCCGGGGCCATTATCCGAAATTGAAACTTCGCACCAACGATTGACGCGGCGCACCGAAATAAAAGCCACGGGATGCTGTATTTCTAACTCTGAAATATTGCGGATGAACTGCATCAACACCCGATGCAAAAACATCCGGTGGATACGCACCGGAGGCGTCACAACCGCGCCAATCTCAATCCGCGTGTTTTTGCCCGCCACAAGATAAAGGCTGGGCAAGATGCTGTGCAAAAAATCGTCCAATTGATCTTGGGTTAACACATCATAAGTATCGGAACTATCGGCGTTCACCAGATCACGCATCAATAAGCCCGTCGATTTGACATGCATCCGGATGCTGTTAAACGCCCATTCCATGTCATGGGATACTGAGAGTTTGTTTTCAATTTTATCACAGGCGGAAAGAATAGCCATCAAGTTATTATTGACGTCATGCGCAATGCCGCGAATCATGATTTTTTGCTGCTCTTGATGCAGATCTTTGAGATCATGTTCATCGTCTAATTCTTTATGATTAAACAAAGCATCATTGATCTCAAGATCATCACTTTTCATCAAAGATGACGATTCTAAAGGGCGATCGACAAAAGCCCCTCGAGATCGTTTTGCTAGCGTTGAATGATGGTTTGATTTTAAGGTATTTTTCACCATTTTCCTGATCGTTTATTATGGAAATTTGCCATAACGTGACCGGCGAAAACCTAAGAAGAGGTTCATTATACAGGAAAGAAATTAATTTTTTATTAACGGTGAGAGATTTTACGGAAGAAAAGTTATTGATAACCATAAAAAAAGCGTGGCCTAAACCACGCTTTCATTCACTTTGCTTTGGTTTGATTTATAGCCTTGGAAACAGCCGATCACGATAAAATAGGCAAGCAACCTAAAAACTAATCATCACGATGGCTTTTTTCCATCCGCTCATGCCGTTCTTGGGCGTCAAGGGACAAGGACGCGATGGGCCGCGCTTCGAGGCGTTTCAGCCCAATCGGCTCATCGGTTTCTTCGCAATAACCGTAACTGCCATCTTCAATGCGGCGGAGAGCAGCCTCAATTTTCGACAAGAGTTTGCGCTCACGGTCGCGGGTGCGGAGTTGCAGGGATGCGTCGCTTTCCATTTGCGCGCGGTCCGTGATGTCCGGTTTTTGGAAATTTTCCTCAGACAAGGTGTTTAACGTGTCATTGGCTTCTGACAAAAGATCATTGCGCCATGTAATCAATTTCTGGCGAAAATATTCCACCTGCATCGGATTCATGAATTCTTCTTTTTCAGAAGGCTTATACCCTTCTGGTAGGATAATCGGGCTGTTCATATCAACAATTTTTTTGGCGTTGGTCATGGTTCGTCCTAAACCTATTGTTAAATTCATCCAGGAAATAGCAACCGAGAAACTGAAATTTGGCTGCCAGCAGAGACATAAAGTTGATGATGCCCAATCTTTTAGAAATATCGTCCTGAATTTGCAAGCCCAAAGCACATTCCGCATCAAAATTTTTGATCACAATATTGTGATATTATGGGTTAAATCATTGAATATAAATATCATTTAACCTAATTTTCCAGCATTAACCCTTCAATCACATTTTATTGATTTGCTAATTATTAGTATTTTTTGAAACATCAAGCCAATCAACAGATGACGACCATAATTTAGTGTAATTAATAGTAATTTAAGAACTGGCGCCTTCGTTGACATTTGAGTTGTTCGTTCGCGGCAACCTTGGCTTTTATCGGCCTAGCTGAAGCGAATCGAAATTACCGTATGAAGACTGAAAGGATTTAAGATGAACATTTTGATTGTTGAAGATGATGACCTGATTGCCGAAAGCATCGCGATGGCGCTGGAAGATGAAGGTCATTTTTACCACATCACCTCCACCGTTGATGAAGGTTTAAGCGCAGTGCGCGAGGGGCAGTATGATGCGGTGGTGCTTGATATTAACTTGCCGGATGGCGATGGTTTCCAATTCGCAAAGGCCAATCGACGCAGTCAAATCAACACCTCCGTTCTCGTGGTTTCTGGCCGTGCATCCGTAACCGACAAAGTGGTGGCGTTGCATTCTGGGGCTGACGGGTATTTGACCAAACCGTTCGATCGGCAAGAATTAATCGCTAATCTGACCGCTATTATCCGACGCGCCAACGGCCATTCGGACAATAAGATCGTGACCGGCCCCATTATTGTGGATTTATCCAAACATGAAGTCATGGTGGGCGAGAATCGTTTGGATTTAACGTCAAAGGAATATCGTATTTTGGAGTTGTTGAGCCTTCGCAAAGGCAGCACTTTAGGGAAATCACACTTCCTCAGCCATCTTTATGGCGGGATTGATGAACCTGAATCCAAAATTATTGATGTCTTCATCTGCAAATTACGACGAAAACTGATCGAATCAACCGGTGGGGATAACTATATCCATACCGTTTGGGGGCAAGGTTATGTCTTAAGAGATGTCGCCAGCCATTGATCCGTCTATCCTGTCCCTTCCTTGAGAGGCTTTGAATTGGGGATACGATTAAATAGACATAATCCTTCAGGGCAAGTTCATAAGGCTTGCCCTGTTCTATTGTTTTGCTATGAGTTGATGATGAATGATTTTTCTCTTGGCGATTTTGTTACCCTTCCGACCGCCCCTGACTGGGGCATTGGGCAAGTGCAATCCGTGATTGGCCACCGCGTTACTGTTAATTTTGACCATGCTGGCAAGCAACTGATTAATACTGACATGGTAAAGCTAGTGCATGTCGCCAATGGGACAGATGATCAGCCCCATTTGGATTGAATATAATCGTACCATTGCAAATTATGTGGTATACCAAACGCCAGATTATATGATACAACAAATCAATCAGTGATTTTAATCAAGGCATCTATGGGGAGCATCATGCCAGATAGTCAGAATTCAGCGCAAAATCAGCAGCGTCCGGGCGGTCATAAAGGTTTGACCGGCACCAAGAAAGCCAAGGCCAAGCCAAAAGGTCGAATGGTTGATCCAGCCGCGATTGATGAAGTGCTGGATATGCTGGGGGAAAAACCCTCAAAGCGCGATATGCTGATTGAATATTTGCATCGCATCCAAGACGCCCAGCAACATCTTAGCCAGCGTCACTTGACCGCTCTGGCTTCGCTGATGAAATTGCCCATGGCGGAAGTATGGGAAGTGGCAACATTTTATGACCATTTCGATTGCGTTAAAGACACGGACACGCCCCCTGCCCCTGTCACGATCCGCGTTTGTGATAGCCTAAGTTGTCAATTGGCTGGCGCGGAGCGACTGCTGACTGAACTTGCTGATTTGAATGGTGCTGACGTCCGAATCAAACGCGCCCCTTGTATTGGTGCTTGCGATAAAGCACCTGCCGCGGCATTGGGGCAACAATTGATCCCAAATGCCGATCGAAACGCGATTGAAAACGCGCTCAAAAATGGCGCGCCTACCCCCGAAAGCGCTGAAGCCACCTTATTTGACGATTACAGCAATAATGGCGGCTATGAGACGCTTAAAAAAATCACATCAGGCGCCATGAGCGCTGAAGACGTCATCGCAAAATTAGGCGAGACAGCCTTGCGTGGCCTTGGGGGTGCGGGTTTCCCCACTTCAAAGAAATGGTCGATTGTGCGGTCTTTCCCCGGCCCTCGCATTATGGCGGTCAATGGTGACGAAGGCGAACCTGGCACGTTCAAAGATCGGTATTATTTGTCGCGTGACCCGCATCGGATGCTTGAGGGAATGCTGATCGGCGCGGCAGTGGTGGAAGCCACGGATGTCTATATCTATATGCGTGATGAATACCCTGAAATTATTGCATTATTGCGCCAAGAAATCGCCAAAGTCGAAGCCGCTGGATTGGCCAATCACACCAATATCCACCTGCGCCGCGGTGCTGGTGCATATATATGTGGTGAAGAATCCGCCATGATCGAATCCATTGAGGGCAAACGCGGCTTGCCGCGCCATCGCCCTCCTTATGTTGCGGAAATGGGCATCTTTAATCGCCCCACCCTCGTCAATAATCTGGAAACGCTTTTTTGGATCCGTGACCTCTTGGAAAGAGGCGGCGAATGGTTCAACAGTCAAGGCAAGGAAAACCACCCCGGTTTCCGGTCTTATTCTGTTTCTGGGCGTGTTGCCAATCCCGGTGTCGTCGTTGCCCCCGCGGGCAGCACCGTCAAGGAATTAATCGAACATTGTGGCGGAATGGCCGATGGCCACCAATTCAAAGGCTATTTGCCCGGGGGGGCTTCGGGCGGTATTCTGCCAGCCAGCAAGGGTGATATCCCCCTTGATTTTGGTGGCGCTCTAGCGGAGGAAGGCTGTTTTGTTGGCTCTCACGCTGTTGTGGTCATGTCCGATCAAGATAATATGCGCGACGCGGCGCTGAATTTATTGCAATTCTTCGCCCATGAAAGTTGCGGACAATGCACGCCTTGCCGCAATGGAACCGAAAAAGCTGTGCAATTGCTCAACACCCCCTCCCCCGATGTGAATTTGCTTCACCAAGTTTCATCGACCATGGCTGATGCTTCGATCTGCGGGCTGGGGCAAGCCGCCTCAAACCCCTTGGTTTCGGTGATGAAGCATTTCCCTGAAGATATGGACGCGCCGCTTCCATCCAACAATAAAAAACATTAAGGTGCTGAAATGAGTGACAAAATTACATTTACCCTCGATGGCAAATCCGTAACCGCCGATGCTGATGAAAGCATCTGGCAAGTCGCCAAGCGCCAAGGCACCACCATCCCCCATCTTTGTTACAAAGATAATGACAATTATCGCGCGGATGGCAATTGCCGTGCTTGCATGGTGGAAATTGAAGGCGAACGCGTGCTTGCGGCCTCCTGCATCCGCAAGCCTTCGGAAGGCATGGTGGTCAATACTGCTAATGATCGCGCGACCACCGCGCGGAAAATGGTGATGGAAATGCTGGTGGCGGATCAGCCTGAACGTGCTGACAGCCATGACCCCGCCTCCCCGCTTTGGCAATTTGCTGAAATGCAAGGCGTCAACACCTCTCGTTTGCCCTCACGCGAGCAACCTGAGCCTGACAGTTCGCACCCAGCGATTGCGGTCAATATGGATGCTTGTATTCAGTGCAATCTCTGCGTTCGGGCTTGCCGTGAAGTGCAGGTTAATGATGTGATTGGCCTCGCGGGTCGTGGCGCTGACGCTCATATTGTTTTTGATCTTGGCGATGATATGGGGCAAAGCACTTGCGTCGGTTGCGGTGAATGTGTTCAAGCCTGCCCAACCGGTGCTTTGATGCCTAAAACCGTGCTTGATGAAAACCAGCATCTTGCCATTACCCCTGATCGCACCGTAGATAGCGTTTGCCCTTATTGTGGCGTTGGCTGTCAGCTTACCTATTCGATCAAGGATGATAAGATTGTGGCGGTTAATGGCCGCGATGGGCCTGCCAATAAAGGCCGCCTTTGCGTCAAGGGTCGTTATGGTTTTGACTATGTGAATTCTGACGAACGCCTAACCACGCCTCTCATTCGGCGTGACGATGTGCCAAAATCAGACAGCCTGCCGTTTGATCCATCCAACCCAATGACGCATTTTCGCCCAGCCTCATGGGAAGAAGCCTTGGATAAAGCCGCCAAAGGATTTGTTGAAATCCGTGAACGTGATGGCGCGAAGGCGCTAGCCGGATTTGGCTCTGCGAAAGGTTCAAACGAAGAAGCCTATCTGGTGCAGAAATTGGTTCGCGCTGGCTTTGGCACGAATAACGTTGATCACTGCACCCGTCTTTGCCACGCCTCTTCAGTGGCAGCATTGATGGAAAACATTGGCTCAGGTGCGGTGACCGCGTCCTTCTCCGAAGCCCGCAATGCTGAAGTGATCATTGTTATTGGCGCAAACCCAACGGTGAATCACCCTGTCGCGGCGACATTCATTAAAAACGCCGCGAAAAAAGGCGCGCGTCTTTATATCATGGACCCACGCGGCCAATCATTGGATCGTTACGCCGAAGCGTCACTAAACTTCCGCCCTGGCAGTGATGTTGCGCTCTTGAACGGCATGATCAATACGATCATCAGCGAAGGGCTTTATGATGAAAATTACATCAAATCTCACACTGAAGGGTTTGAAGACTTAAAAGCCCGCACCGCAGCAACCACCGCTGAAGCCATGTCTTCGATTTGCGGGATTGAGGCCGAGGTAATTCGCAAAACGGCACGCGATTATGCCACGTCAGAGGCGTCAATCATCTTCTGGGGCATGGGGGTTTCTCAACATACCCATGGCACCGATAACGCGCGCTGCCTGATCTCCTTGGCGCTATTGACCGGCAATGTTGGCAAGCCCGGATCAGGCCTGCACCCGTTGCGTGGTCAAAACAATGTGCAGGGCGCATCTGACGCTGGCCTTATTCCAATGTTTTATCCTGATTACAAAGCCGTAGGCGGTGATATTGCCTCAAAATATGAAGACCTTTGGGGAACAAAACTTGATCGGGAACGCGGCTTAACCGTGGTCGAAATCACCAATGAAGCCTATGATGGCAACATCAAGGGCATTTATATCATGGGTGAAAACCCCGCCATGTCTGATCCTGATCAGCATCACGCCCGTAGCGCCTTGGCTCGGCTTGAGCATCTCGTGGTGCAAGACATTTTCATGACCGAAACCGCCGCCTTTGCCGATGTCATCCTGCCGGCATCTGCCTTTCCTGAAAAAGACGGCACGTTCACCAACACCGATCGGCGGGTGCAATTAGGCCGTCAAGCCATCAACCCGCCCGGTGAAGCCCAGCAAGACTGGTGGATCATTCAAGAATTGGCCAATCGCATCGGTTTGAATTGGACATACACGCACCCTAAGGATGTCTTTAATGAAATGCGCATCACCATGGCGTCTTTGACGGGGATCACTTGGGATCGTTTGGTGAAAGAAAGCGCGGTCACCTATCCTTGTGCCGATGAACAATCGGAAGGCCGAGATGTTATCTTTGGCGAAGGGTTCCCCACGGCATCTGGTCGCGGCAAAATGACTCCTGCCGATATCTTGCCGCCCGATGAATTGCCGGATGCGGATTTCCCCATTGTATTATCCACTGGCCGTTTGCTCGAACATTGGCACACCGGCACCATGACGCGTCGTTCAGAAGCACTGGACATGATCGAGCCTGAACCAGAAGTGCATATCAATCCGGATGACCTAAAAGGCCTGCAAGCCAAACCTGGTCAGATGATGAAAGTCTCAACGCGTCGCGGCGATATCAATCTTGCCGCGCGGGTTGATCCCGCCCTGCCAAAAGGCATGATTTTCATTCCGTTCTGCTTCACCGAAGCGCCGGCTAATATGCTAACCAACCCTGCGCTTGATCCTTTCGGTAAGATTCCAGAATTGAAATTCTCCGCCGCACGGGTTGAAATTTCTCAGGATGTCGAAGCCGCGGAATAAGCCTGACTTCCTCTATCACTATTGGATGCCTTCATGATCGAGGGCATCCAAAAACTTCTGAAATCCTTCATTTTTATGAGGGATTTCTTTGTTCTTCACCTTGCAAAATTCCCATGCCGCCTCATATTCTAAGCCATGAGCGTTAAATCTATTCCTTCTGATCACCCGTCCCTCCCTCGCCACGCTAAAACCGGCATATTGCTGGTCAATCTTGGCACGCCTGATGGCACTGATTTCAAATCCATGCGGCGGTATCTCAATCAATTTTTATCCGATAAACGGGTGGTTGAAGTGCCTCGTCTGTTATGGTGGTTAATCCTCAATGGCATTATCCTCAACACAAGGCCAAAAAAATCAGGTGAAGCCTATGATCGCATTTGGCTGAAAGATGATCCTGATGGCTCGCCTTTGCGGAAATACACGCGCTTGCAGGCCGAATATCTTGCCCAAGAGATGAAGGCTCAGGTCAAGGCCAATCGCGTCGAGGTCACCTATGCGATGCGTTATGGCCAACCGTCCATCCCTGACCGCCTTAAAGAATTGAAAGACGCCGGATGCAATCGGCTTTTGGTGGTGCCGCTCTACCCCCAATATGCCGCCGCCACCACCGCTACGGTTAATGACGAAGTGTTCAAATGGATGCTGGAACAACGCTGGCAACCTGCCGTTCGAACCGTCGCGCCATGGCATGATCATCCGCAATATATCGACGCGCTGGCACAAAGCGTCCGCAGTCATCTGAATTTAAAATCAAAGCCTAAGAAAGACCAACATTTGCTGGTGAGTTTTCATGGCATTCCGCAACGTTATTTTGTCCAAGGTGACCCGTATCATTGCCATTGCATGAAAACAGCACGATTGCTGCGGGAAAAACTCGGCTGGGATGAAGCGCGCTATCATGTGGCTTTTCAATCACGCTTTGGACGTGAGCCTTGGATTAAACCTTATACCGATGAAACCATCGAACGCCTAGCCCATGAAGGGGTTAAAAACTTGGCGATCATGGCGCCTGGATTTGCCGCCGATTGCCTTGAGACGCTTGAAGAACTTAATATGGAAGGGCGTGAAGAGTTTATCGACAATGGCGGTGGTGAATTCACTTATATCCCTTGCCTCAACGCAGATGCCCCAGGCATGGCGCTGATCAAAACCCTCATTGATGAAAATATGGGTGGCTGGCTTTAACCCTTGCATAGAGCCTCTTGCCATCAAGGATAGCGGTGTTAAACTTAACGTTCTGTAAGTTGAGGATCACCATCATGTCACCTCCTGATCATGACCCATCAAGCGCAAAGGCCATCACCATCATCCGCATCATTGGCTGGGGCGCGATTGTCTTTTCTCTCTTTACGGTCATCACCGTTCTTTATGTCGGCTTCATCCAATAACCCCTATTTAGAGATTTCATATGAGCAAAAACCAATATCGTATTGCGGTCATCCCTGGGGATGGCATTGGCAAAGAAGTTGTCCCTGCGGCTTTGACCGTTCTTGATGCGATTTGCAATCGTCACGGCATCAATTTGAATTTTGATCATTTTGATTTTGCGGCATGCGATTATTACGAAAAGCATGGCCAAATGATGCCCGATGACTGGAAAGAGCAGATCGGGAGCCATGATGCGATTTTCTTTGGCGCGGTGGGTTGGCCTGCCATTCTGCCTGATCATGAATCCTTATGGGGATCACTAATCAAGTTTCGCCGTGAGTTTGATCAATATGTCAATTTGCGCCCGGTTAAATTAATGCCCGGCGTGCCTTCTCCTCTCGCTGGCCGCAAGCCCGGCGATATCGACTTTTACATTGTTCGGGAAAATACCGAAGGGGAATATTCATCCATCGGAGGGCGTATGTTCCCTGAAACTGACCGCGAAATTGTGGTTCAGGAAACAGTGATGTCGCGCCATGGGGTCGATCGCGTGTTGAAATACGCTTTTGAACTTGCCCAAAAACGCGAGCGCAAGCATCTAACCTCCGCCACAAAATCCAACGGCATTTCCATCACCATGCCTTATTGGGATGAGCGGGTGGTAAATATGGCAAAAGCCTTTCCTGATGTGTCTTGGGATAAATTCCATATTGATATTCTGGCGGCGAATTTTGTGCTGCATCCCGATTGGTTTGACGTGGTGGTGGCGTCGAATTTATTCGGGGATATTCTGTCTGACCTTGGCCCGGCCTGCACTGGCACCATTGGGGTCGCGCCATCGGGCAGCATCAACCCCGAAGGCAATTTCCCATCCTTATTTGAACCGGTGCATGGCTCGGCCCCTGATATCGCCGGCAAAGGGATCGCCAACCCGGTGGGGCAAATCTGGACGGCGGCGATCATGCTTGATCACCTTGGCCATGAAGCGGCTTCGGTGGAATTGGTCTCAGCGATTGAAGAAGCCTTAAGCCGTCCCGAATTAAGAACACGAGACCTTGGTGGCGAAGCCGATACCGTATCGGCGGCCAATGCCATCGCTGATATAGTAGCCAACCGTTAGGATTTGATATGGATTATCGTCGTTTAGGCCGCACTGATATTAATGTTTCCGCCTTATGCCTCGGCAGCATGACTTGGGGCACGCAAAACACTGAAGCCGAAGGTCATGCCCAGATAGATCTGGCGCTTGATCAAGGCATTAACTTTATCGACACCGCGGAAATGTATCCGACCAACCCGTTGACGAAAGAAACTCAAGGCGATACCGAACGCATCATCGGCACATGGAATGGCAAAAACGCCCATCGCCGTGGTGATTATATTCTCGCCACAAAAGTCAGCGGGGCTGGCTATATGAATGTTCGGGATGGCGCGCCGATCACGCCGGAAACAATTGAGATTGCCCTCAATAATTCGCTTAAGTCTTTGCAAACTGATTATGTCGATCTGTATCAATTGCATTGGCCTAATCGTGGATCATATATGTTCCGGCAAAATTGGCGCTATGATCCTTCTGGCCAAGATTCAGCCGAAGTTGAAGACAATATGTTGGCGGTACTTCATGCCCTTGACGGTCATATCAAGGCGGGGCGAATTCGCCATATTGGACTTTCCAATGAAACCGCTTGGGGCACGATGCGCTGGCTTCGTCTGGCGGAAAAGAACAATCTGCCGCGGATGATGTCGATGCAAAACGAATACAGCCTGTTATGCCGTCTCTATGATACTAACATGGCGGAAATGACGCATCATGAGCAAGTGGGTCTATTGGCTTTTTCGCCTCTAGCCGCAGGTATGCTGACCGGCAAATATCGTCCAGATGTCACGCCTGCTGGATCACGGCGTTCGATTGTCTCTGATCTTGGCGGACGCGTTACCCCACGGGTATGGCCGGCGATTGATGCTTATCAAGCGGTGGCTGATCAGCATGGATTGAACCTGACGCAAATGGCGCTGGCTTGGTGCTTTAAGCGTCCCTTCATGACGTCGGTTATTTTTGGCGCCACATCCTTGGATCAATTGCAATTGATCCTCGATATGCAGGATTTGGACTTAAGCGATGACGTGATGCGGGATATCGACAACGCCCATAAAGCCCATCCTCTGCCCTTCTAGGATAGAATCAACCCTCAGCCTCATCAGGAGCATCGGTTAACGCCGTCTCAAAGGTTGCGGGAGAGGTGATTTCGATCAACTCAAGATCATCGCTATGACGAACTTCACGGTGTTTGATGCCCGGTGGTTGCAACGCGGCTGAACCAGCGCGGAATGTAACTTCGCCCGCGCCTTCATATTCAAAAATCACCCAACCTTTCAGAATATAAATCATCTGAAAATTCAAATCATGGGTATGCCATTGCGGTTCGGAATGGCGACCGGGAATAGCGCGGATCACATGGGCACCATAAGCGCCCTGAGATGCGGTTTTGATCCCAAGATCACGATATTCAAAAAATGCCCGCAAACCGCCTTCAAAACCAGGTTTGACGTCCATGTCTTCATGGGCAAGACCAGTGCCATCGGCGTGACTGACCGTGAAGGCTTGATTCTGCCAGATTTTCCGAGGTTTTGCCTTCATGATCAACGCCCCGTATCAAAGACCGTTGCGCCCGTGGTGCGCCGATTGGTTAAAGCCTCAAAGGCTTTTGGTACATCTTGAAGCGCATACCGCTGATTAATTTTAATATCAATATGGCCAGCTTCGATCATCTTGAACATATGACCGCAAACCTCGGTGAGGCTATCGCGGGTGCTGATGAAATTAAACAAGGTTGGCCGCTGGGCATAGAGCGAGCCATTCTTCGCCAAATCACTCACCGCAAAATTGCTTATCACCCCGGAAGATTGGCCAAAAGTAATAAAATAACCAAAGGTTTTCAAACAAGTCAGCGAGGCGGGATAAGTCGCTTGCCCCACCGAATCATAAACAACATCGACGCCTTTGCCATCGGTGAGATCAGCCACGGCTTCAGCAAAATTAACATCGTTGTAATTGATGACATGGGTGTATCCGGCTTCTTTGGCGAGTTTGGCTTTTTCAGCGCTACCCACGGTGCCAATGCTTTCGGCACCAATATGCTTGAGCCATTGCCCCGCAATCAGCCCCACGCCACCTGCCGCCGCGTGGAACAAAACTTTCGTGCCCGCCTTCACCGGAAAAGAGCGATTGAGTAGATATTCAACCGTCATGCCTTTCAGCATCATCGCCGCGGCCATTTCATCGGAAATGCTATCGGGCAATTTCACCAACCGATCCGCAGGCATGACGCGTTCTTCACGATATGCCCCGTTTGGGGTGGTATAGGCAACACGATCACCGATCTTCAAACTGGTGACGCCATCGCCCAGGGCCATCACCACGCCAGCCGCTTCACCGCCAGGGATTTGAGGGCCATTTTCAGGGAAGGGATAAATTCCACTGGTCATGTAAACATCAATATAATTCAGTCCAACTTTTGTTTGACTGATGACGACTTCACCCGCAGAAGGCGCAGGGGTTTCCAGATCACGCCATTCCAGAACGTCTAGGCCACCTGGCTTATCGGCACAAATTGCAAAAGGCATTGTTCACTCCATCCATTTTCATTAACGATATGGTGGGCTATGATGATGCGTCAATTCCCATATTGTTAATTTTGAAAGAACCCACCATGTCTGCCGCCGATTTTTGGAACAAACGATATCAAACCGATGAGTTTTTATTTGGAGTAGAACCCAATGATTTCATCCGCGCCGTCACCCCTGAAGCGCGATCTGGCGCCAAGGCTTTTGCGCCAGCCGATGGTGAAGGCCGCAATGGCGTCTTTCTCGCGCAATTAGGCTATCAAGTCACCAGCGTTGATGTGTCTGAATTTGCCGTTGAAAAAGCGAGGGCTTTGGCAAAGACGCATGACGTCACCATCGACAGTCATATTGGTGATGTTTTTGAATTCCCCTGCCCAGAAGATCATTATGATTTGGTGATTGTTTGCTTTATGCATTTTCTGCCCGATGATCACGTTCGCTTCGTTGATTTGCTCAAACGCGGATTAAAACCGGGCGGGGTGTTGATCATGGAAGGCTACACCCTTGATCAGCTGCCGTTAACATCTGGCGGGCCCAAAAACCCAGAAATGCTTTGGTCTGTTGATATGATTGCCGCAGATTTTGCTGATTTTGATATCATGCTTCTCCAAGAAACCCGACGCTTCCTTGCGGAAGGCAACCGCCACCAAGGGCAAGCCGCAACGTTACAATTTTTAGGGCGAAAACAAACTGCATGATCGGATTTCTAAACAAAGAAATGAGCAAACGCAGCGCGATGTTGGCGGTGTTCATCACGTCTTCGGTTTGGGGCGTGTTATGGATCCCTCTTCGATATATTGAACAAATTGGCTTAACATCTTTATGGGCCAATACGTTTTTCATCGCCATTCCTTTGCCGATCTTGGTTTATTTCAACGCCCGCACGCTGCTTCGCGACAAGCCCCATCATTGGGTTTATCTTTCGGCTGGGTTAATGGTTGGGCTAGGCTTTATGTTTTATTCGCTTGGCTTAATTGTCGGCTCGGTGACCAAAACCACGCTTTTGTTTTACCTCACCCCTGTTTGGTCTTCGATTTTGGGGATGATATTTTTAGGCGAACGGAGTCGCCCAAGGCTTTGGTTTGCTCATCTTTTGGGGATGACCGGCCTTGCGTTAATCATGAATCTCAATCAAACAGGTTTGGATTTAGAATTGCAGGATGTATTTGGCTTTTTGGCCGGCATCTTTTGGTCGATTGGGTCGGTGATCATCCGCCGCAACCCAAAGGCGAATTATCTTGCCCTTAATTTAAGCAATTATAGTTTTGCGGTGATTATTGGTTTCATCGGGGCATTGATTTTGGGATTGCCCATCCCTTCTTTTGACGCCATGGCGCAAGCGCTTCCGGTGGGGTTCATTGCATCCTGTTTGATTTTCTTACCAGCCATGGTGTTTTTTTTCCGCATCGCTCAATACGTTTCACCAGCCGTGGTTGGGATTTTGATGCTGTCTGAAGTGTTCTTCGCGGCCTTAACCGCCTCAATTTTTCTTGGAGAGACCTTAGCCGCGCTGCAATGGCTTGGTGCTGCGCTGATCATAATGACCGCGCTTATCGTCACCACATCTGACGATCAAAACACTTGATCAACATGACCTTTTCATGGACAGATATGAAATGGATAAAAAGATTCTAGCCATGGGAAACGGATAACTGCAATGACACTAAAACAGCCTAATATTGTTTTGATCATGGCCGATCAATTGGCGCCTCATTTCACGGGGGCTTACGGCCATCCGGTGGTCAAAACACCGCATATGGATGCCCTCGCCCAGCGCGGCACTCGATTTGACGCCGCTTATTGCAATTCCCCGCTTTGCGCACCATCGCGGTTTAGTTTTATGGCAGGGCAATTGATCACGCGGATCGCCGCTTATGATAATGCCGCTGAATTTCCTGCCACAATCCCGACCTTTGCCCATTATCTGCGTCAGGCGGGCTATCGAACCTGTCTATCGGGCAAGATGCATTTTGTCGGCCCAGATCAACTTCATGGCTTTGAAGAACGGATCACCACTGATGTCTACCCGTCAGATCACGCTTGGACACCAGATTGGGAAATGCCTGATGAGCGCATCGACAAATGGTACCATAACATGGATACGGTCAAAGAAGCGGGCGAAGGCGTCACCACGTTCCAGATCGAATATGATGAAGAAGTCGCGTTTTTCGCTCGTCGTAAGATTTTTGAATACGCCATGGAAAAAATAGAACCGTTTTGCATGGTGGCCAGTTTTATTCATCCCCATGACCCCTATGTCGCGCGACCCGAATGGTGGGGGCTTTATGATGATGACGCCATTGATATGCCGGGCGAGGCCACCGGCGGGGTTATCCCAGACATTGACCCTCATTCAAAGCGGGTGATGCAGGGCATTGAAGCCGACACTGTCGCCGTAACCGATGATGAAATCCGCAATGCTCGCCGGGCTTATTATGCCAACACCTCTTATTTTGACAGCAAAGTGGGCGAATTGATCCGCACCTTAGAAGAAGCTCAAATGCTGGACAACACCATTGTGATCGTTACCGCTGATCATGGCGATATGCTGGGTGAGCGTAGACTCTGGTACAAGATGAATTTCTTTGAGCATTCAGCCCGTGTGCCGCTCATCATGGCCGGGCCTGGTATCGCGCATCAAACCGTTCCCAATGCCTGCTCCTTGGTGGATATTCTGCCGACCATGCTTGATATTGCTGGCGCCAATCCAGTATTGGGGATGCCCATCGATGGGCGCTCGCTGATGCCGGTGGCCACTGGCGGTAGTGATAGTGGCGATGAAGCCATTGGCGAATATTGTGCTGAATGCGCCTCTCATCCCATCTTTATGATCCGGCGCGGGAAGATGAAATATATTCACTGCGATATTGACCCGCCGCTGCTTTATGATTTGGGACAAGACCCGTTTGAATTGAACAACTTGGCCAATGATCCTGCTTACGCTGACTTGGCGGCTGAATTCGCCAAAGAAGTCGCGGAACGTTGGGATAGTGAAGCGATCCGTCACAACGTAATCCGCACACAACATCAACGCCGCGCGGTTCACAAAGCCATGGAAGCAGGGTTAATGACGTCATGGGATTATCAACCCAAGCGCGACGCGTCGAATGAATATGTCCGCAATCATATGGACTGGACTGTGGCAGCTGAAAAAACACGCTTCCCGCCATTTGCAAAAAAATGAGTGATCGCATCACCGCATCGGGACAGTCTTTAAGATGAGCAATAATGAAGAAAAAAATATTCGCGCCCACCGAGAGATCATTTGGCATTTGACCTGTGGGCATTGTCATTATTACTGGACTTACCCGACCATGAACATGAACGAAGATATCACCAATAAATCGTTTCACTGCCCGCTCTGCGGCAAGAAAAGCCATCCTACAATTGATACCAATTTTCCAAATTCTTAAGGTATTTTAGTGACATCCGTTTCTTCATTGAGCCGCATCCCTGCGGTTCAAAATTATCCAAAAGCAGTAATCTTTTTTTTCATAGCAATGTTTATTTTTGCGTCACAAGATGGCATTTCCAAGCATTTGGCGTCTCATTATAATGCCGCGACGATTGTCATGATCCGGTATTGGGCGTTTGCCGCTTTTGTGGTGATGCTCACCGTGCCTAAAAATGGCATCAAAACCGTCGCCCGTTCTCAGCAACCTTGGATGCAATTGGCGCGTGGTATTTTGCTTGGGTTTCAAGTCATCTTAGCGGCCTATCAATTTGCGGTGCTAGGGCTGGTGGATACTCATGTTCTTTTTGCTTCATACCCCATCATTGTGACGATTTTTTCAATCCCTCTCTTGGGGGAAAAAGTCGGTTGGGCGCGCCGCTTGGCTGTTTTAACAGGGTTTATTGGCGTCTTGGTGATCGTGCAACCCGGCTCAAGCCTATTTGACCCCTTGGCCTTGTTGCCGTTGTTTTCAGCCGCCTTATTTGCGCTCTATAACATCATGACACGCTATGTGGCGCGAACCGACTTAAGCGATACCAGTTTCTTTTGGACTGGCATTGGTGGCCTTCTGATCAGTTCGGCGATTGGCCCTTTTTTCTGGCACCCGCCACAAGGCTATGACTGGATTTGGATGATGATACTTTGCGTGACAGGCGCATCAGGTCATTTCTTCATGATCAAAGCCCTCGAAATTGGCGAAGCGTCCAGTTTGCAGCCGTTTTCTTATCTGCAATTGGTCTTTACCGCGCTGATTGGCGTTTTGATCTTTGATGAAATCATCACGCTTCCGATTTATTTCGGAGGAGCGATCATTGTCGCCTCTGGCCTCTTCACCATATGGCGCGAACGCATTAAAAAACGTGAGAAAACCAATATTCAGGCATAAACTTTCCCTCTTTAATGTGTTAAATCTTGCTGTTTCAGAAGGAAATTATTACATAATAAATGTCTAATGTTAGGGGTTTTGTTATGACGATTGATTTTGAACATTTTACGCCGCTGTTATCTTTAACAGGCGGCGTTTTAATTGGATTGGCCGCGTTATTCTTGATGGCGATGAATGGCCGCGTGATGGGCATTAGTAATATTCTGGGCGGCATCACACGACTTCCTTTGGAAAAAAATGATTTGCCTTGGCGTTTGGCGTTTGTTGTTGGAACAATTGCTGGTCCTTTTCTGGTCATGATATTCACCGGGACTGAAATTGAGATACGCCCCAACGCCCAAGGCTTTGGATTGATGGCCGCGGGTTTGATTGTTGGGCTCGGTTCGGCCATTGGTTCTGGTTGCACGTCAGGGCATGGTATCTGCGGCCTTGCGCGCTTTTCCCCGCGTTCTTTTGCGGCGGTGATGACCTTTATGGCAACAGCCATGATCACCGTTTTCATCATTAAAGTCGGATTTTAGGAGGGGAAAATGGCGTTATTAACAGCTCTTATTGCTGGTCTTCTTTTTGGCATTGGCCTGACGCTTGGCGGTATGCTTGACCCTTCAAAAGTCACTGGGTTTTTGAATCTTTTTGGTGTTTGGGACCCATCCCTAGCCTTTGTGATGGGCGGCGGCGTTATCGTCAATGCCATCGGTTTCTTTTGGGTTAAGAAAAAAGCCTATAAGCCCATGTTTAGCGAAGGATTTAACCTGCCATCCGCCAAGTCGATTGATAAACCATTGCTGATTGGCTCTGCTTTGTTTGGTATTGGCTGGGGCATTGGCGGCCTTTGCCCAGGGCCTGCCGTCGCGTCCATGTTCCTGAACCCGAGCGACGGGATTGGATTTTTTGCCTTCATGGTTGCAGGATTGGTGCTTGGCCGCGTTGTTGCGCGGCGCATGACCTGATCATCAACAAAAAAGAACAATGCCCGGCGGCACCATCCTGCCGGGCATTAAACCAGATCAGGCCAACGTGATGAGAATCGAGCGTAATCCGCCGCGGAAAGCGTGACCAACATCAGGGTATCGCCCACCTCATTGGCTTGGCTGTGATCAACACGACCATGGCGATATAGCCAGGCTCGCGCGTCCCCCATATAGGGACTTAACGTCACTTGAAATTGGCGTTCTAACAGCGATAATTTCTTTTCCAACGCGGCGAATAGGTCATCAATCCCTTCGCCAGTTAACGCCGAAACCATCACGCCTTGAGGAAATTGACGCTGGATAACGTCCCGGGTTTCAGTGATGGCGTCAGTCTTATTTAAGACATGAATGACCTTGGATTGAAGGTCTTCATCCGTTAAGCCAATATCCATCAACACCGCCGTCACGTCATC
>CAYNQW010000006.1:0-9481 GCA_964399415.1 uncultured Hyphomicrobiales bacterium | reverse complement strand
CGATCACGGTTTTGACGCTGAAGAAGGCGGGTTCGTTCGACATCCGCCAATTCTTTTTTGATTTGACCAACGCGTTGCATCAACATCCGGCGATCCAGTTCTATTTGCCGCTCTCCGGGGCCGCCAAGAAAGCCGCCACCGCCGCGCTGGCGTTCTAAGTGCGTCCAACTGCGCACCAAACGACTGCGTTGAAAGGTCAAAGCCGCGAGTTCCACTTGCAGCCGCCCCGCATGGGTGCTGGCACGGGCGCCAAATATTTCAAGAATCAGCGCCGTGCGATCAATCACTTTGCAGCCGGTGATATTTTCAAGGTTGCGTTGCTGGACAGGCGCCAAATCGCAATTCATGACGATCAATGGCATCCCGAGGTCGTCGTCTTGACCTTCGGCGCGTTCTTTGAGTTGATCGGCGTAACCCTTGCCGATAAATGTTCCTGCTCGCGGGCGATTGAGCGCGGTGATATCGGCAAACACCACATCAACCCCGATGGCTTCCACCAACCCGCACGCTTCTTCAAGGCAAAGAGCCGGCGGTCGCGGCAAAGGCGCTTGTTTATTGTCAGGGTGAATTACAAAAGCGGTCTGTTGACCCATCGCGTGCTAAAACCTTCCCAATACGCCATCAAGAGCATTGATGGTTCTTCTTGATTTATAGGGGGTTATCACAGAAAGTGAAGCCTTATCCGATCCACTCATCAGCAAAAATGACACCATCGCCATGCCGCAAAAAACACTCATTTCCATTGATATTTTCTCTGATGTCATCTGCCCTTGGTGTTTTATTGGCAAACGCCGCTTGGAACAGGCCATCGCGCATCACGGCGGGGTTGAGGTCAAGATCACATGGCGGGCATTTTTGCTGAATCCTGCCATGCGCCGTCAAGGGATGGACCGGCAAGCCTATATCGACGCCAAATTCGGCCAAGCCGGTGCTAGTTTTTACGAACGCATTTCAGGCGTTGGCAAACAAGTCGGCATTGATTTTGACTTTGCCGCCATCACAAAAACTCCAGACAGCCGGCCGGCGCATAGCCTAGTGCTTTCCGCCAATCACCGAGCCGATGCTGTAAAACAAGCGCTCTTTGATGCTTATTTTTTGCAAGGTCGAGATATTGGTGACGACCAAGTGCTGAAGGAAATTGCCGACACCTTTGGCCTTGATTATCCAGCAAATCAAACGGTTTTTGATCAAATTGACCGTGATTTATCCGAAGCCAACCGCCTCAATATTCAAGGCGTGCCGTTTTTCATTATTGCCGGAGAATGGGCGCTATCAGGCGCTCATCCTCCTGAAACCTTCATGCCTCTATTTGATGCCGCCATCGCCAAAACCACTTCAGCCTAAGGCATTAAACGGCTTAAACAGCCAAGACCACCAATTCCTGAACCGCTTGCTTCACCGCTTTAGCCCGGCTGGATAAAGGCAAGGTTTGCTTCATCACCAACCGATGATCGCCGGTTAACAACACTTGACCATTTTTTGAGGCGATATGGGCAATAAGCCGATCTGGGTTTGGGAAGGCATTGTTACGAAAAGCCAAACTGATCCCTTTCGGCCCCGCATCAACCTTAGAAACATTAGCCATCCGGCATAGAATTTTAATGGCAATGGTATCGAGCAGGTTTTTAACCTCATCTGGAATTTCACCAAAACGATCGACCAATTCCGCATTCAATTGATCCAATTCTTCATGGCTTTCCATGGCCGCAATCCGCCGATAAAGCGACAAGCGAACGGTCAAATCTTCAACATAACCATCCGGAATAAGAACAGCGGTGCCCATATTGATCACTGGCGACCAAGACGCGTCTTCTATGGCGGCCTCTTCTTCGCCCATTTTCGCGGCAATCACCGCTTCTTTTAGCATCTCTTGGTAAAGTTCAACGCCCACTTCTCGAACATGACCAGATTGCTCATCCCCCAGCAGATTCCCCGCGCCTCGAATATCAAGATCATAAGACGCCAAGGAAAACCCTGCCCCAAGCGCGTCCAGGGTCTGCATCACTTCTAATCTGCGCTTGGCGTTCGGCGTTAGCAATCGCGATGGGTCAGTGGTCAAATAAGCATAAGCACGCTGGCGGCTTCGACCAACACGCCCGCGCAATTGATAGAGCTGCGATAGCCCAAACATATCCGAGCGGTTGATGATCATCGTATTCGCTGATGGAATATCAATGCCGCTTTCGATGATGTTGGTGGAAAGCAGAATATCCGCTTCCCCCTCCCCAAACCGTGTCATGGCTTCGTCCAAATCAGCGGCAGGCATTTGCCCATGAGCCGTGATGATCTTGGCTTCAGGCACAATCGAAACCAGCCGATTGTAAACCCGATCCAATTGATCAATCCGGGGGCAAACGCAAAACACCTGACCGCCGCGGAAACGCTCTCGGCGAATGGCTTCAGCCAAAACCACGCCATCCCAAGGACCAACCGATGTTCGCACCGCCAAACGATCCACAGGCGGGGTGGCGATGATGGACATTTCGCGCACACCGCTAAGCGACATCTGCAATGTTCTGGGAATAGGCGTAGCGGTTAAAGTTAGGACATGGATATCTCCTCGCAAAGATTTTAACCGTTCTTTTTGCGTCACCCCAAAATTTTGCTCTTCATCGACAATCACCAAGCCAAGGTTGTTATAAGCGAGAGATTTTGACAGCAAAGCATGGGTGCCGATGATGACCTGACAATCACCTGAAGCAATCTCCTTCTTAAGGGTGCTGGCTTGAGATGTGCTGGTCATGCGCGACAGCACGCCGACTTTAACTGGAAAGCCCTTGAAGCGATCCGAAAAGGTCTTGCCATGTTGCCTTGCCAATAGGGTGGTGGGCGTCACCAACGCCACTTGATACCCCGCCATGGCCACGGCAAAAGCCGCCCGCATCGCCACTTCGGTTTTACCAAAACCAACATCACCACAAACCAAGCGATCCATCACACGGCCAGAAGATAAATCCCCCATCACGTCTTCAATCGCGTCCAACTGATCATCGGTTTCGGCATAAGCAAATCGTTGGCAAAATTCTGCAAAAACGCCAGGGTCTGGAATGATGGGTTCGGCTTTGGCGGTTTCACGAGCAGCCGCGATTTTAATCAATTGTTCAGCGATATCTTTGATGCGGCCTTTGATTTTGGCTTTTCGCGATTGCCACCCTGCCCCGCCCAGTTTATCCAACTGACCTTCGCCGCCTTCTTTGCCATAGCGCGAAAGCAGGTCAATATTTTCCACGGGCAAAAATAATTTATCCCCGCCGGCATAGACGATCAGCAAACATTCGTGATCTGCGCCGCCGGTGGTGATCCGCTCTAAACCTTCATACCGACCAATCCCATGATCGACATGAACCACCAAATCGCCGGTTGAAAGGCTAGACACTTCCCGCAGGAAGTTTTCCCCTCGGCGGCGTTTGCCTTGAGGCCGAGCGATACGCGAGCCGTAAATATCTTTTTCCGTGATAACCGCTAATCCGGGAAGGGTAAATCCATCTTCAATGGGCCAAACCGTGGAGAAAACACGGCCTGATTTAAGCCCGGTAATTTGAGTGATTGGCTGGATGCCAAATCGCGCGGGCAGATGTTCAGCGATCAATTCATCCATCCGCGTGCGCGACCCTTCCGTGGATCCGGCTAAAACAACCACATGATCTTCCGATAAAAGGGGAATGGCGTTTGCCACCGCTTGGCTGGGCGAAGCAGCCCCAGCCTCTCCGGTAATTTTTTTCTCCGTTGGCGCTGTATGATAGATCGCCCCGCGCCGTCCGCCGATATCAACCCCAATTCCAGTTTCCCCTTCTTGGCGTTGAAACCGAGAAAGGTCAAAATGAAGCCGTTCTTTACGCCATGATTTGAATTGATCTTGGGTCAGATACAATTGGTTGGGCGGTAAAACACGCCAAATATGTTCCGCTTCTGTGGCGTCAGTTGCCTCAAGTCGGGCGGTATAGAAATCATCAATCTGATCAAAACGAAGTTGAGACGCCGTTTGACAATCAGGATCAAACATCACGGGCGCGCCCTCGGTGTAGTCCGACAGATGCACCAATCCATCATGGAACAAAGGCAACATATGTTCCATGCCGGGATAATGGCGGCCTTCGCTGACCGATGCGTAAAGCGGGTCTTTCGAGGCATTGGCGCCAAAATGTTCCAGATACCGTCGCCGAAAAATGGCAATACGGTTATCGTTCAAGATCAATTCACTAACGGGATTGAGGATCAGCGATTGGATTGTGCCCGTGCTGCGCTGAGTTTCCGCGTCAAAGGTCTTGATGGTTTCAACTTCTGTATCAAAAAAGTCAATCCGAACCGGATCAGCGTAGCCAGGGGGGAAGACGTCAATAATGCTTCCTCGGATGGCATATTCGCCTGATTCCCTCACGGTTTCACTGCGGCGATACCCATTGCTCACGGCAAAATGTGAGAAATCACCTTGCGGTAGATTCTGACCAACCGCAATACCCAATCGAGCATCATCAAAATAGGATTTTGGCGGTAACAATTGAAGCCAAGCATTGATCGTAGTTAGCAAAAACCAAGGTTTATCCTCCGGTTTTTCAGCCAAGCCCTGCTCTTGCAACGCCGCCAAACATCGCAACCGTTGCCCCACCAACACCCCATTGGGGGATAATCGATCATAAGGCAAACCATCCCATGCAGGCAGGGTGAGAATATCATCTGCATGGACGCCAATCATTTGAAGTGAAGCCTGCATCCTTGCCATGGCCGCGTCATCAACCGCCACAAACACCGCCTGCCCATTATGGGATTGCGCAAGATGCGATAACGCCAAGGCATCCGCCCCTTCCGGCATGCCCCAAACCTGACCAGACCGCTGGCAATCCCAATCTTTGAACAAATGAAACATCGATTAAGACCGGGACTGACACCACGTGATCAAGTGATCAAGGGCAAGATTAGAAATATTGGCGGGGGGCATTGATTGGCCGCTGACCCAAGCCCAAATCGTGGGATCACCAAAATCCAGAAGCGTTTCATAATCATCAAGGACGGCATCGTCTAAACTGGGCAGAACATCGCGGGCGAATTCCCCCAATAACGTGTCGGTTTCTTTGGTGCCGGTATACATGGAACGATAAATCAACCGGCGAATACGGTTCTCACGACTTTCATCAATGGGTTGATTTTCATCGGTCATCTATCGGCATATCCAGCAACGATTCAAAAAGGATAACAGTCACATCATTTCAACAGATGCGAAATTGATTATTATGATCTATCATGGACTGATAAAAATGCAAGATAACGCCCAAAAAGAAAGCCGGAAAAGTGTCTAGTCACAGCCGCTATAAACGGTTTCAGCGCCCTGAGACGCTGTTTGGATTATTCGCCCCAATGGTGGCTTTGCCCGGTGTTGGCGATAAACTGGCCAATGTGTTGAAAAAAAAGGTTGGCCTTTATGTCATCGACTTGTTGCGCCATTTGCCCGTTGGCGTGATTGATCGCACCCGCCGGCCTTCTATTCCCGATATTGAACATGGCTCTATCGTGACCGTCGAAGTTTTGATCACCAAGCATGATAAGCCGCCGAAACAAAGCCGCCGTCCTTGGCGGGTTCATGCGGAAAACGAAACCGGCAGCGTTGATGTGATTTTCTTTCGCACGAAAGGTGATTATGTCGAAAAACTATTGCCTGTAGGTCAGCGGCGCATCATAAGCGGGCGGGCGGAATGGTTTCAACACAATGTTCAAATCGCGCATCCCGACCATGTAATTGACCCTGCTAAACCAGATTTGCTCCCTCTTTATGAGCCGGTTTACCCCCTCACCGCAGGATTAACGCCAAAATTTATTCAAAAAGCCATGCAGGGTGCGCTTAATCGGATTCAGCCTCTTCCTGAATGGATTGACCCAATGATCAAAACGCGATTTCAATGGCCTCAATGGGATGACGCCATGCGAAAGATTCATCATCCACAAAAACCTCATGATTTGATGCCCGGCAGCCCTGAACGCGCTCGCCTTGCCTATGATGAATTGCTGGCCAATCAACTGGCTTTAGCATTGGTGCGACAGGAAACAAGCCGTGATCAAGGCCGCGTCTTTGCTGGGGATGGGCATTTGCGGCGGCAATTGCTCGACAGCCTCCCCTTCACGCTGACCGGCGCGCAAGACCGCGTTATCCGCGAGATTCTGACGGATCAGCATGGCCCTGATCGTATGTTACGCTTGGTGCAAGGGGATGTTGGCGCTGGTAAAACGTTAGTGGCGTTGATGGCGATGCTGAATGTTGTTGAAACAGGCGGTCAAGCGGCGTTGATGGCACCAACAGAAATCCTTGCTCGCCAACATTTCATGTCAATCTCCAAGATGCTCGCCCCCTTGGGTATCACGCCGGGCTTATTGTTGAGTAAAATGAAATCCGCCGAAAAACGCGCCACCTTAGAAGGGCTTGCCAGTGGCGAGTTAAACATTGTCATTGGCACCCACGCCTTGCTCAGCGAAGGCGTTGATTTTCACGACCTTGGTCTTGCCGTGGTGGATGAACAGCATCGCTTTGGCGTTCGACAACGTCTTGTGTTGGGTGAAAAGGGTCAAATCAAGAACCATCAAACAGGCGAAAGACAAGGGGTGGATGTGCTGGTGATGACCGCTACCCCTATTCCGCGCACCCTTGCGATGACCGCCTATGGGGATTTGATGTCATCCCAAATTGATGAAAAGCCCCCCGGGCGAAAGCCCATCACCACCACCAGCCTGCCTATTGATCGAGCGGATGATGTCATCAATCGGTTGCGGACGGTTTTGGCAGAAGGCAAACAAGCCTATTGGATTTGCCCCCTTGTAGATGAAAGCGATTCGCTGGACGTGCAAGCGGCGGAAGAACGTTTCACCATGCTGAAAGCGGCGTTGCCGGATGCCAACCCTCAATTGGTTCACGGAAAGATGGATGCCAACCGCCGAGATGAGGCCATGGAAGCCTTTCGATCAGGGCAATCAAAAATATTAGTGGCAACCACGGTGGTGGAAGTGGGGGTTGATGTCCCTCAGGCTAGCATCATGATCATCGAACATGCCGAACGCTTTGGCCTTGCGCAGATGCATCAATTGCGGGGGCGTGTCGGACGGGGAGAGGATGCGTCCAGTTGCCTCCTGCTCTACAAAGCCCCTTTGAGCGAAACCGCCGCCGCCCGCCTTAATATCATGAAGAATAGCAACGATGGCTTTAAGATCGCCGAAGAAGATTTAAGATTACGCGGCCCCGGTGAAGTCTTAGGACAACGCCAATCTGGAGACCCTGATTTTGTGATGGCTGATCTCGCTTACCATGGCGATTTGCTACAATTGGCGCGTGATCAAGTCCAAGACGTTCTCAAAAGCAATCCTAATCTTGATGGGCAAGATGGCGCCAATCTTCGACTGCTCTTGTCTTTGTTTGAACGCGACCTTGCCGTGACGTACTTAGCGGGCGGTTAACGCAAAGATATTAACCCTTGGCTTTTGCAGATTTTTTGGCCGAAGATTTGCTTCGGGTTTTGGTTTTGGCGGCTGTTTTCTTCTTTGCGGATGCTTTTTTGGAGGTCTTCGCAGCCTTTTTTGACGATGTTGGATTGCTTAAAGCAATGGGCGTGCGGTTGCTTTGGCTATCCGACGGCGTCACAATACCAGCGGAAACCACCATCTTCACCGCCTCTTCAACCCCCATGTCTAAAGGGATCGCGTCTTTGCGCGGGCAAAACAGCAAAAACCCTGAGGTCGGATTCGGCGTGGTGGGAACAAATACATTGATCAAGTTTTCCGACGACATATTCTGGACTTCACCTTGGGTTGACCCTGTGACAAAACCTATCGACCACAACCCGGGACGGGGATATTGAATCAAGACCACCTCGCGGAAAGCATCGGATTGGCTGGCCATGACGGTTTCCATGATCTGCTTCGTGGCGGAATAAACCGACCGCACGACAGGCAAGCGCCCTAAAATCGCCTCGCCTAAACGCAACAATGACCGCCCCAATAACCCGGTGGTTAATGCCCCAATCAACATGATAATGATCATCCCAAGGACAATGCCAAAGCCTGGGATGTTGAAATCAATATAGGTGGATGGCTGCAACGATACGGGCAAAAAGTCTTGGGCATACCCGTCAATGATATTGATGAAAAGATAGGTAATATAGACAGTTAACAAAATCGGCGCCGTCACCAGCAAGCCTGCAAAAAACCAACGGCGGAACAATCCCATGACCGTCGGTCGCGGAATGGATATGTCTTGAATATTGGTCTCTTCATTGCCCATGGCATTGCTCCTCTGTCTAAAGAGGTTATAATTCATCGCATGATCAAATAAAATCTTTATGTCACAAATATGAAATTTAATTCTTTTCTCACCCCGATCTTCAAATGATATTGGGAAACCAAGGAAATAACATGGCCGATCAATCCCCCCATGCTGAACAACAATTGCGCGCTTTAATCGAAGTGATGGCGCGTTTGCGCGATCCAAAAGACGGCTGTGCTTGGGATATTGAGCAAACCCATGCCAGCATAGCCCCCTATACCATCGAAGAAGCCTATGAAGTTGCTGAAGCGGTTGATAGCGGCGATCCAGACGCGCTCCGCGATGAATTGGGGGATTTGCTGTTGCAAGTCATCTTCCAAGCGCGCATTGGCGAAGAAACTGGGCATTTTGCATTTGCTGACATTGCCAAAGCGATCACCGACAAAATGATCCGCCGTCACCCACATATTTTTGGCGATGCGTCTTATCGCACCCAAGAAGAACAACGCATGGCTTGGGAAGAAATGAAATCTCAAGAAAGAGCGGCCAAGAAAGAAACCCGATTGCTGGATGGCATAGCAACCACTTTGCCCGCGATCAGTCGCGCCGAAAAACTTCAAAAACGCGCGGCTAGGGTGGGTTTTGATTGGCCTGATGCGATGCAAGTGATGGATAAAATAAAAGAAGAAATCGCTGAAGCTGAAATTGAATTGAAGGCGGAACCACGTGATCAAAATCGTTTGATGGATGAAATTGGTGATCTCTTATTCTGCGTTGTGAATTTGGCGCGGAAAACAGGCATCGATCCGGAATTGGCGCTCAAATCCACCAATCAAAAGTTCACAAACAGATTTAACTACATTGAGCAATCACTTGTTTCAAAAAGATTAAAAATTGAAGATGTGGATTTGGACACGATGGAAAACCTATGGACTGAATCCAAACAAAAAGTTTAGTGACATTCCAAATCTATAGATCTGAGCCCAAATTTGCTTGCTTGTTTTACGGTGTATTATTCAGCGTTTTCGTCAAGGCTTACCGGAATTGCTGGCATGATGGTCGATATCGCGTGCTTGTAAACAAGCTGGATATGCTGATCACGCTTGAGCAATAACGAGAAATTATCAAACCATGTGATAATGCCTTGCAATTTAACGCCATTCACCAAAAAAACAGTTACTGCAATATGATCTTTTCGAACCGAATTCAGGAAGACTTCCTGAAGGTTTTGAGACTTCTCGA
>CAYNQW010000005.1:27110-32866 GCA_964399415.1 uncultured Hyphomicrobiales bacterium | reverse complement strand
GCCCCAAGGGTTACCCCTCACCCTCAAACCTTGCCAGTTTAGGCGGATGGGATTAGATTACCGCCATGACCACGACCTGCACTTCTGGCGCATCTTCTCGCCCTCAAACGCCGCCCGGCCATGCCCGCGCCCGCCGCCTCGCGGTGGCGCCGATGATGGATTGGACCGATCGCCATTGCCGGGTTCTGCACCGCGCTTTAGCGCCGGAAGCCGCGCTTTATTCTGAAATGGTGACGGCGGATGCGATCATCCATGGCGACCGTGATCGGCTGTTGAGCGGGCATCACACCGAAATGGGCGATGCGGTGGTGTTGCAATTGGGCGGCAGTGACCCGGAAAAACTCGCCCGCGCCATCACCTTGGCAGAACCTTATGGATATGCCGAATACAACCTCAATGTCGGTTGCCCCTCGGATCGGGTGCAATCTGGGCGGTTCGGTGCTTGCTTGATGGCGGAACCTGAACTGGTGCGCGATTGCATGGCCGCCATGATGGCGGCGGCTGGGGATGCGCCGGTTAGCGTCAAATGCCGCCTTGGGATTGACGATATGGATATCGAAGAAGGGCTTGATCGCTTTGTGGAGACCGTGGCTTCGGCAGGGGTGACGCATTTCATCATCCATGCCCGCAAAGCGTGGCTGAACGGCCTTAGCCCAAAAGAAAATCGCACCATCCCGCCGCTCGATTATGATCGCGTGCGGCGGCTCAAACGTGATCGCCCTGATCTGGAGATCAGCCTCAATGGAGGCATTGCCCGGGTCGATGACGCGGTGGCTTTGGCGGCAAGTTTTGACGGTGTGATGATTGGGCGCGCGGCGTATCAAACGCCTTTTATCTTTGCCGAAATGGCGGCGGCGATTTATGGCCATGCGGCGGCTGATCGAATGCAGGTGGCCATGGCCATGGCCGATTACGCAGAAGCAGAAAGCGCCAAAGGCACAAAACTGATTGCCATCACCCGTCATATGCTGGGTTTGATGCATGGCCTGCCGGGGGCAAAATCTTGGCGGCGGTCGCTGTCGGAAGACGCGCGCGGCGATGACGCATCACCGATGATCATTCGGGATGCAACCGAACGGCTTATTCAAGAAATCAACGCAAGAACATTGGCGGCATAACATGACTTCACCCGAAAAACAGACTTCTCCAAATGGCCTGAAAATGGCGCTCGAATACGGGCCATTGATCTTGTTTTTTGTGGTGAATTCCTTTTATGGGATTTACTACGGGACGGCGGTGTTGGTGGTGGCGACGGTGATCACGCTCAGCATTTCTTGGGTGAAAACCCGCACCATCCCGAAAATTTTAGCCTTTGGTTGTGCCGCGGTGGTGTTTTTTGGCGCCTTGACGCTGATCTTTCAAGACGAAACCTTCATCAAAATCAAGCCGACGGTGGTTAGCCTGTTGATCGCCGCGGGATTGGCTTTGGGGCAGATGATAGGCCGCAACCCGCTCAAGGCGATTTTGGGGGATCAGATGCAACTGCAATTGCCCGATGCCGCTTGGCGGCGGTTGACTGGGCTTTGGGTGTTGATGTTTGTGACCATTGCTCTGGCCAATGAAATCGCTTGGCGGACGTTATCTACCGATGGTTGGGTGACGTTCAAAGTCTTTGGTTTAACAGGAATTTCCCTAGGTTTCGGGGTGTTGATCGCGGTTTACTTATCGCGCCATCAAAAGCCAAGCGATTCTTCCGACGATTAATCCGTCTATTTTCCCGCTCACCTATGGCTAAAAAACGCCATGAAACCCGTGAAAAGTGCCGTTGTGAAGATAATTTTTGTCGCGGCGATTGTATCGGTTTGATGCGAAGCGGCGCACATTATTGACAGCGATTCGTTTTGACACATATCGCATCTTGTAAACAAGGAGCACGACCATGGCTGACGAAGACGATATCATCCTTTCTGAACTCGATGACGACGAGTTGGTGCAACAAATCCATGATGACCTTTATGATGGTCTTCAGGAAGAAGTCGTTGAAGCCGTCAATATTTTCCTTGGGCGCGGATGGGCGCCATACAAAGTCCTGACGGAAGCCTTGGTGGAAGGCATGACCATTGTGGGGATCGACTTCCGCGATGGTATTCTGTTTGTGCCTGAAGTGTTGATGGCGGCCAATGCCATGAAATCAGGGATGCATATTCTGCGTCCATTGCTGGCTGAAACGGGCGCTCCACAACAGGGCAAGATGGTGATCGGCACGGTTAAGGGCGACATCCACGACATCGGCAAGAACCTTGTTTCGATGATGATGGAAGGCGCAGGTTTTGAAGTGATTGACCTTGGCATTAACAATCCGGTCGAAAACTACCTCGCAGCCTTGGAAGAACATAAGCCAGATATTCTGGGCATGTCGGCGCTTTTGACCACCACCATGCCTTACATGAAAGTGGTGATTGACGCGCTGGTCGAAAAAGGCATGCGCGATGATTATATCGTGCTGGTTGGCGGCGCGCCGCTGAACGAAGCCTTTGCCGATTCCATTGGCGCTGATGCCTATTGCCGTGATGCCGCGGTGGCGGTGGAAACCGCCAAATCCATGGTGGCGGATCGTTCGGCGGCAGAATAGTGGCCAATCTAACGGTGATTTATTGGCGGGATATTCCTGCCCAAGTCGTGGCCGAAGAAGGCCGAGGCCGCAACCGCAAACAAGCGAAAATTGAAATGCCTCGGCGTTTTGCGTTGGCTATTGACGAAGCCGCGATGCGCGATAACGCCGATAGCACCGATGATTACTTGGCGGAATGGCGCAAATCAGACCCAGAGACGATCGAAGGCGAAAGCGATGACGCGGCATTAAATGCCGCCGCTACTGCGCGCGCGTCTCAATTAGACGCTGAATTTAATAAGGATAGGCTTGCTCAATTGGTCGCCAATGGCGGCCATGACAAAGGCTGATTGTTCTCCTCGCATCTGTCGCAAATGGACGAGTGTTTGCCGCCAGTGGGCAAGCCTCAAAGACGACTTCAGGGGAGTTTGATGTACTTTTTTGGAGACTGCTATGACATCCCTTTCTCAAGCCATTTCAGCCGCTGGTCAAAACTGGTCGATTGAAGTCACTCCTCCCGGCGCGGCAAAAATTGACAGTTTTGCTGAGGTGTTGGCGGAAGGCACCACGGTCAATGTTACATTTCTGCCCGGCACTGATCCAAAGGACACGATTGATGTTGCCAAACGGCTTCGCGATGATGGGATGAACCCTGTTCCTCATATCGCCGCGCGGTCGCTGCACTCAAAAGACCAATTAGACGATCTGGTCAAAGATATGACCAGCCGCGCGAAGGTCGAAGAAGTGCTGGTGATTGGCGGGGGTGTTGACCATCCGGTGGGCGATTTTTCCGATAGCATGCAAGTGCTTGCCACCGGCATTTTGCAAAAATACGGCATCGGTTCGATTGGCGTTTCCGGCCACCCGGAAGGCAGCCCTGACATTAGCGATGACCAAATCGCTGAAGCTTTGGCGTGGAAGAATGATTTTGCCAAAAAAGAAGGGCTTAATCTTTATATTGAAACGCAATTTTGTTTTGATCCTGATGCGGTTGTGGCGTGGGAAAAAACGATTCGTTCATCGGGCAACGCTTTGCCGATCCGCATTGGTATTCCTGGTCCTGCCACGATCAAAACATTGTTCCGCTTTGCTCAAATTTCAGGCATTGGCCCATCCATGCGCGTGATCGCCAAACAAGCCCGCAATGTGTCAAAACTTTTGACCGTGCAATCACCGCATCTGTTGATTGCGGGTCTGGCCGAAGCGATGGCTTCTGATCAAGACACCTGTCTTCAGCATTTCCATTATTATCCCTTTGGCGGTTTTGCCCGCACCTCGCGTTGGGCTTCTGCCGTCGCCGAAGGTGATTTCGATCTCTTGCCGAAAGGCGGGTTTAACGTCAACGAGAGCGCCTAGCCTCCCCCATTATTCTCAGCGCAAAGGAATTCGACCATGACCATCACGCATATTTCCTCAGAAAAACAACAAATCGAAATCGGTTTTGAAAAGCCATTTTGCATTATCGGTGAGCGTATCAATCCCACAGGGCGTAAATTGCTGGCTGCTGAAATGGCCGAAGGTGATTACAGCCGGGTGGTGTCAGACGCGCTCGCGCAAGTCGAAGCAGGCGCAACCATGCTCGATGTCAACGCTGGCATCCCCATGGCAGATGAACCTCGTATTCTGGCGGAATGCATCCAATTGATACAAAACACGGTTGATGTGCCATTGGCGATTGACTCTTCGATTGTTGAAGCTTTGGAAGCCGGGCTTTCGGTCTATAAAGGCAAGCCTTTGGTCAATTCGGTGACTGGTGAAGAAGAACGCCTCGAAGTCGTGTTGCCGCTGGTCAAAAAATATGGCGCGGCGGTGGTGGCGATTTCCAATGATGAAACCGGCATTTCCGAAGACCCCAATGTTCGCTATGAAGTGGCAAAGAAAATTGTCGAACGCGCCGAGGATTATGGCATCCCGCGTGAAGACGTGGTGGTTGATCCTTTGATCATGCCGGTTGGCGCGATCAATCTTGCAGGGCGGTCCGCGCTTGATCTGATCCGCCGCTTGCGTGAAGAATTGAAGGTCAACACCACTTGCGGCGCGTCCAATATTTCCTTTGGTTTGCCAAATCGTCACGGCATGAACGCGGCTTTCTTGTCCATGGCGGTGGGCGCTGGCATGACTTCGGCGATCATGAACCCATTGCATACCGAAGAAATGTCCGCGATTATGGGGGCTAATGTGATGATGGGTACAGACCCTGAATGCCGCCGTTGGATTTCGAAATACCGTGAGCCTGTTGCTGAAGGCGCAGAAGGTGGCCGCCGCGAAACGCGCCGCCGTCGCCGCGCATCTTAGACAGGCATCTTGTTCGATAAGCATCTTGCAAAAGGGCGACCGTGTGATGAGCCAAGACAATGACCTCAAGACAGATGATGCGATCACCCCAGAATCATCAATAGGGTCATCGGTGCATATTGTCTTTACCCCGTCAGGGCGTCAGGGCCATGTGCCTGCAGGCACTACCGTGTTGCAAGCGGCACGAAGCCTTGGGGTTGATATTGACAGCGTTTGCGGCGGGCGTGCGATGTGCGGCCGCTGTCAGGTCAATATCGGCGAAGGGGATTTTGCTAAACACGGCATCCAGTCATCGGCGGATTCCGTCACGGCGCGGTCAAAAGTAGAAGATCGTTACGCCGAAAAGCGTGGGCTTGCCAATGGCCGCCGCCTGTCGTGCCAAGCCTGTCTGAAATCGGATGTGGTGATTGATGTTCCCGCCGAAAGTCAGGTGCATGATCAGGTCATCCGCAAAGCCGCTGACAATCGTATCATTGAGGTGGATGCTCCAACACGGTTATGCCTGATCGAGGTGCGCGAACCTGATATGCACGAACCCTCGGGTGATTTGCGGCGCGTGATTGAAGCCTTAAACGAACAATGGCCTGATCGCGTGGAAGGTGAAATCTCCGCTGATTTGCATGTTCTGCAAGGCTTGCAAAAAGCGTTGCGTAAAGGCAATTGGCAGGTCACGGTCGCGCTGCGAGGCGGCAACCGCATTATCGGCGTTTGGCCTGGCTTAAAAGACATGATCCTTGGCGCGGCAATTGATATTGGCTCCACCACCATGTCGGCGCATCTTTGCGATATGAATTCAGGCGCGGTGCTGGCGTCTTCTGGTGCCATGAACCCCCAGATTCGTTTTGGTGAAGATTTGATGAGCCGTGTGTCCTACGGTTTTCTCAATCAAGGCGGCGCTGAAGAAATGACC
>CAYNQW010000005.1:0-27010 GCA_964399415.1 uncultured Hyphomicrobiales bacterium | reverse complement strand
ATCGCTGGCCATGTTGGCGCGGATGCGGCGGCGGTGGCTTTGGCTGAAAACCCCGGCGGTTCCGATGACATCACTCTGGTGGTTGACGTTGGCACGAATGCGGAAATTATTTGTGGTAATGCCCAGCGGTTGCTCGCGGCTTCATCACCGACCGGCCCTGCTTTTGAAGGGGCGCAAATTTCAAGCGGTCAGCGTGCCGCTCCCGGCGCGATTGAGCGCATCCGTATTCACCCTGAAACCCTTGAGCCGCGTTTTCGAGTGATTGGCGTTGAACAATGGTCCGATGAAGAAGGCTTTGACGCCGCCGTAGCATCAACAGGGATCACGGGGATTTGCGGCTCAGGCATCATCGAAGTCTTGGGGGAAATGTACCTCGCAGGCATCATCACGGAAGATGGAGAGATCAGCGGCAGCAAAGCCAGCCAATCGCCTCGCATCGAACAAGATGGTCGAACCTTCCGCTACCGAATTTCTGACCAAGTGACCGTCACGCAAAATGATGTGCGGGCGATCCAATTGGCCAAAGCCGCGCTCTATGCTGGTTTCCGCTTGTTGATGGATAAACTTGAGATTGACCGCGTTGATCATGTGGTCTTGGCGGGGGCTTTTGGCACTCATATTGAACCAAAATACGCCATGGTCTTGGGGATGATCCCAGATTGCACCTTTGATCACGTCAAAGCCGCGGGCAATTCAGCCGGGACAGGCGCGCGGATTTGTTTGCTCAATAAAAATGAGCGCAAACGCGTGGAAAAGATTGTTCGCGATATTGAAAAGATTGAAACCGCGATTGAACCATCGTTCCAAAATCACTTTGTCAAAGCCATGGCGATCCCCCATAAGACGGATCCTTATGAGCGGCTTTCTGAAGCCGTGTCACTGCCGGAACGTACCTTAGGGGTGGGAGAGCCAAGCCTTGAAGATCCATCAAGCGCTCGCCGCCGAGGCCGCCGCCGCCGTCAATAAGCGCTGTCTGTTTTCGGCTGATCTTTCCAAAGCCCTTTGTTTTTCAGGCTGTCGGCGATTTCTTTCGGCATATAGGTTTCATCATGCTTGGCCAGCACGGTTTCGGCGGTGAAGACTTGGCCGTCAAACCGGCCTTCGGCGATGATGCCTTGCCCTTCACGAAACAAATCAGGCAGGATGCCGCGATAAACAACATCTACCTCAGCCGCGCCATCGCTCAGGCTAAAAAGGATCGGCGTTGTTTGGGTGTTAACACTGCCTTCCACCACCAAGCCGCCAACCCGGATCAAACGATCATCCAACGGCTTATCGGCTAAAGTCGAGGGGTCATAGAAATAAACAACCGTATCTTCTAAGGCCGAAAGCGTTAGCCCCACCGCCACGGCGAGAACCGCACCAACCGCTAGGATTCCAAGACCGCGCCGGGCTTTGGGAGACATTTTTGCCATTACGATTGCTCTTTCTTGTTATCCGGTTGTTGGTTCTGCGATGACGTTTCCAGGCCGTCTAATTCTTTTTGGACACGGCGATCACGGCTGAAACTGTTGAGGGTGATGCCAATGATCACCACCAGCGCAAGCCCCCATGACGGCCAGATAAACGCCGCGTAGCCGCCCATATGCAAAAACTCAGTCATGGTTTGCTCCATCCCGGCGAGTTGCCCAGCGGCTTTGAAGGCGTCGTTCCCCCATCAACGCGCGCATCCGGATAAGGGTGATGGCGATAAACCACCATTTGGCCGCCGCCGCCATCAGCAACAAGGGAATGAGCATCGAAGAATCGATCAGTGGTCCCCCCACGCGGATAACGCTTGCGCCTTGATGCAAGGTGTTCCACCAATCCACGGAAAATTTGATGATGGGAATATTGATCACACCGACCAATAACAGCACCGCTCCAGCCTTAGAACCTCGCTCTTCGCGATCAAAACTATCGACCAGCACCATGTAACCGATATAGAGAAACAGTAAAATCAGCATCGAGGTGAGGCGGGCGTCCCAAACCCACCATGTCCCCCACATCGGCGCTCCCCATAGCGAGCCAGTGACAAGGGTGATGAACGCAAAGCCAGCCCCGGGCAAAGCCATCGAACGCGCCGCTATATCCGCCAATGGATGCTTCCAGACCAGATAAAACAGCGCCATCACCGCCATCAAAACATAGCCCATCAAGGCCATCCAAGCCGAAGGCACATGGATATACATGATGCGAACCGTCTCACCTTGCTGATAATCCGCAGGCGAGTTGAAAAACGCATAATAAAGACCGGGCAAAAGCGTGATGATGAAAATCAGCCAAGCCAAGGGTCGAATGACATTGGCTATGCGTTGAAATCGAGCAGGGTTGGCGAGATAATCAAACATTATTTTGGTATAGCCAAGCCATGGCCGTCTCGCAAGAACTTGCGGCAAGATGCCCGAGGGTGATGCCCGCGATAAATCACGGCAATGAAACGCTTAATCCTATAAGGCTTATTCGGCGGCATGGCGCAGGCTGATGGCGGTGGCCCATGGCGTAATGGCTAATAACAGCAACACCACCGCTAGCAGAAACTGAAATGGCGGCATGGGGTTGTCGCCGGTGATCGCGGCTTGCGACGTCGCCACCCCAAAAATCAAAATCGGCATGGCCAGGGGCAAGACCAAAATGGCGATCAACACCCCGCCGCGTCTTGCGCCAAGAACCAAGGCGGCGGCGATCATCCCCAGCATCAATAGCCCAAAAGTTCCAATCGCCAAGGCCAGCATCACCATCGCCATTCCAGCCAGCGGTAACGCCAGCATCATCCCCAAAAGAGGCGCGGTTAAAGTCAAAGGAAGGCCGATCAATAACCACGCGGCGCAAATTTTTGTCAAAACAATCAGGGGGAGGGGGGCGGGGATCATCAACAGATGATCCAAACCTCCTTCGGCGTCGTCGCGGGCAAAAAGCCGTTCCATTTGCGGCAGGGTGGCGAGAAGCGCTGCGATCCATAGTATTGCTGGAGCGATCACCGTTAGCATGGCGGAATCGGGGCCAATCGCCAATGGCACCAAGGCAATGATCATGACAAAAAAACTGATGCCAGCAATCGTGTCGCTGATGCCGCGCCAACCCAACAGCAAATCACGTTTCAGGACTGCCCATTGCGCTGCCATCATGCGACCTCTTGGATGGATTGTTTTGCTAAGGCTAGCGTTGTCATGCGGTCAAGTTGAAGCGCGTTATGGGTGGAGATGATGGCCGCGCCGCCGGTTTCCGTATGGCGGTTGATCAAGGCGCAAAGACGATTTGCGGCGGCTTGGTCAATCGCGGTGAGCGGTTCATCAAGGCACCAAAGGCTTTTGCGATGCCCGCCATTGGCATGGCTGCGCTGACTAATCGCAAGCCGCACCAATCCACACCGCCGCCGCTGGCCTTCTGAAAGCCGCCGGGCTTCGCTTTGCATCAGCGGCGCAACCCCGAGATCATCAAAGGCTTGTTCCATGTCAGCCGGGCTAATGTCAAGGTGATGGCATTGCGCCCAGAGCTGCATATTCTCCAAGGTTGTTAACGCCCCTGAAAGGCCATCTTTATGGCCGATGTAAATCAGATGATCGTGCAAATGCTGGCGGTCATCGCGGCTTGATACCCCCATCAAGCGAACTTCACCTTGATCCAATGGCAGCAATCCAGCCAACCCTCGCAAAAGCGTGGTTTTGCCGCTCCCATTTGGGCCGGTAATAACCATGGCTTGCCCCGCCGATATCGCCAACGAGACATCGTTAAGAACAATCGTCATGCCGCGGCTGATGCGAAGGTTTTCGGCGTCTAAAAGAAAGGTCTGATCAGCAGTCATATCCTTGTCATACCGATATTTGCGCTGAAACGCTAATGAAACCTCAAGGTTAGGGTGACCCGCTTGAGGCAAAAAGTCATGTGGCTTGCTGTTGAAAAAAGACGCGATTTGCGTTACAAGACACTCATCCAAGACTGGATTTGGGGCGCACCCCTGACAGCCGATGGACTTTCCCCAAAAGGCGAAAACGCCTGTGCTGATGAAATGTTCAAACCGTGAGGGAGTTCGCAATGGCCAATCAATTAAAAGACCAATGCCGCCGCAGCATGACTGTCGCTGGCAAAACCTATGATTATTATTCACTAGCCGCGCTGGAAGAACAGCATCCCGATGTGGCTAAATTGCCGTATTCGTTAAAAGTGTTGCTCGAAAACTTGATTCGCAATCAAGACGGCTCATCGGTGACAGCCGATGACATCACGGCGCTGGCCAATCGCGCCGGCAATGCCGAAGAGCATGAGATCGCCTATCGCCCCGCTCGGGTGCTGATGCAGGATTTCACCGGCGTTCCTGCGGTGGTGGATTTGGCCGCCATGCGTGATGCCATGGTGCAACTTGGCGGTGATCCTGAAAAGATCAATCCGCTTTCGCCGGTTGATTTGGTGATTGACCATTCGGTGATGGTTGACCATTTCGCTGGCGCGGATTCGTTCAAAAAGAACGTTGCGCTGGAAATGGCGCGCAATGGCGAACGCTACACATTCCTTCGTTGGGGCAGTCAAGCCTTTGAAAACTTCCGGGTGGTTCCTCCTGGCACGGGCATTTGCCATCAGGTTAATGTTGAATACCTCGCGCAAACCGTTTGGACCGCAGAAAAAGATGGCGCGACCATCGCATACCCTGACACTTGCGTCGGCACCGATAGCCATACCACGATGGTGGGCGGCATGGCGGTGCTGGGCTGGGGTGTCGGCGGCATCGAAGCAGAAGCGGCGATGCTAGGGCAGCCCATCTCCATGCTGGTGCCTGATGTGATTGGCTTTGAATTGTCGGGCAAATTGCCTGAAGGCGCAACGGCAACCGATCTTGTGTTGCGGGTCACTGAAATGCTTCGCGCCCGTGGGGTAGTTGGCAAATTTGTTGAATTTTATGGCGCTGGCCTTGATCAATTGTCCTTGGCGGATCGCGCGACAATTGCAAATATGGCGCCTGAATATGGCGCGACTTGCGGGTTTTTCCCCATTGACCGTGAGACCATCAATTACTTGAATTTAACGGCGCGGTCGCCGGAACGCGTGGCCTTGGTAGAAGAATACGCTAAAGCTCAAGGCATGTGGCGTGATGAAACCAGCCCAGTGCCGGTCTTCACCGATACCCTCAGCCTTGATTTGGGCAGCATTGTTCCCGCGCTTGCAGGCCCGAAGCGTCCTCAAGATCGGGTGCTATTGACCGACGCCAAATCAGGTTTTGAAAAAGTATTGGCTGACCTCGGGCGTTCAGCGCCGAAAACCGCGGCAGTCTCAGGTCGTGATGAGCCTTTGACAGATGGTGATGTCACCATCGCGGCGATTACCTCTTGCACCAACACGTCCAACCCCTCGGTGTTGATCGCCGCTGGTTTGGTGGCCAAAGCCGCCAATGCTCGCGGCATGACGGTTAAACCTTGGGTGAAGACCTCCTTGGCGCCCGGCAGCCAAGTGGTGACCGATTATTTGACGAAAGCCGGATTGCAGGAAGAACTCGATGCTCTTGGATTTAATCTAGTGGGCTATGGATGCACCACTTGCATTGGTAATTCCGGGCCATTGCCTGAAGAAATTTCCGAAGCCATCAACGGCAATGATTTGGTGGTGACGTCAGTATTGTCGGGCAACCGTAACTTTGAAGGCCGGGTCAGCCCAGATGTTCGCGCCAATTATCTGGCCTCTCCTCCGTTGGTGGTGGCTTATGCCCTTGCGGGTTCGATGCTGGTGGATATCACCACACAGCCGCTAGGCGAAGACCGCGATGGTAACCCCGTGATGCTGGCTGATCTTTGGCCAAGCAATGACGAAATTCGCGCGGTGGTTGATCAAGTGGTGACGCCGCAAATGTTTGCGTCACGCTACGCTAATGTCTTTGACGGCACCCCCGAATGGCAAGAGATCAAAGCCGTGCCATCGCAAACCTATGATTGGGATGATGGTTCTACTTATGTGCGCAACCCGCCTTATTTTGCCGGCATGACCATGGAAGTGGATGACAGCCGCGTCCAAGACATCACCGGCGCGCGGATGCTGGCTCGTCTTGGGGATTCCATCACCACCGATCACATTTCACCAGCCGGCAGCATCAATCGCGATGGTCCTGCGGGTGAATATTTGATCAGCCATCAGGTGCGTCCGGTGGATTTCAACTCCTATGGCTCACGCCGCGGTAACCATGAAGTCATGATGCGCGGCACGTTTGGCAATATTCGTCTGGCCAATGAATTGGCGCCGGGAACTTCTGGCGGCTTCACCCGTCATATGCCGGATGGTCAGGAAATGTCGATCTATGACGCGGCGATGACCTATGCCGATGAAGGCACGCCATTGATTGTCATTGGCGGCAAGGAATATGGCACGGGTTCAAGCCGCGATTGGGCGGCGAAAGGCACGGCGCTGCTGGGCATCAAAGCGGTGATTGCGGAAAGTTTTGAACGCATCCACCGGTCAAACTTGATCGGGATGGGCGTGTTGCCTCTGCAATTCGCGGAAGGCGTTAATCGCGCCAGCCTTGGGCTTGATGGCAGTGAAGTCTTTGACTTGACGGGCATCGCGGGCGGCATCACCCCGGGCATGACCGTGACGCTCAAAGCCACGAAATCCGATGGCTCGGTGGTTGAAGCCGCGCTCACTTGCCGGATTGATACCGCTGGTGAAGCCGAATATTATCGCCATGGTGGTATTCTGCCTTTTGTGTTGCGGTCATTGGCGGCATAGCCTTTTCCGGTTCAAATGCAATTTTCGAAACCCCGCTGGTTCGCTGGCGGGGTTTGTTGTTATGAAGGCGAATAGGCCGTTGAATGCCTCGGGCGTTTGCTTTTATAGTAAGCGTTAAGTTTTAAGGGATGTCCTGAGTTGTTTTAAGGGGTGTAAGGGTGCGCTGATGAAAGGGTTAAATGACATCGCTTTAATCACATCAGGCCTCGGGGATATGCCTGTTGACTGGGACGGCAAACAAAGCGTGCTGGAATTAAAAGCGGCGGATTACAATTGGCGGCAAATGGAATGGTGGGCGTTCTATTTTGAATATAAGTTCAGAGCCTTGTTCAGCAATCGCCTTACCATCCCCGGCGAACGCTTTGATCGGGTTCAGTTTGATCTGAAGGGTGAAATCAATTGGGACCTGAAGGCAAAGGCCATCACATTGGGTGATAACAACGTGATACTGAACGACAAAACATCAATGGAAAACTCCATCGCCCGCCATGGTTATCACGGCGAAATCATCGGTCTTTGCGATGTCGAATATGATGATGAAGCGCGACGTTTTCAGCACTGGCATACGCAATTAAAAGGTGGGCTATCTGCCTATGAAAAGAAAAGAAAATCAAGGACATCCACATCAAGACGCCGCAAAAAAAGCGCGGCGTTGAAAGAAGTGGTTTTTGTTATTTTTGAAGAGCATGATTTGCCGAAATTATTGACCATGAAGCAAGGCCGCAATTCCAATGGCCTGCCGCGACCAGAAAAATATATGCTGGATATGGCTAAACTTGATCAATTTTATCACAAGCGATTGGTTTGCTGATGACCTATCTGTTTTACAATCAAGACTGCATTTCAGGCGCGCAAGAACACCTTGCGGATAACAGCGTTGATCTGATCATCACCGATCCACCCTATGGCATTGCCGGCGATAAACTCGACAAGCATTACAACCGCAATGAAAGTTTTGTCATTGATGGTTATGTGGAAATTCCGCAAGCCGAATACGCTGAATTTTCCCGAAATTGGATCAAGCAAGCCGAACGGGTGCTGAAACCTGGAGGGGCGCTTTACGTCGTTTCAGGATACACAAATTTGATTGATATTTTGAACGCTCTTCGTGAGACATCATTGAAAGAAATCAATCACATCATCTGGAAATATAATTTTGGGGTCTATACCAAGACCAAATACATCTCATCGCATTATCATATCCTTTACTACGTCAAGCCGAAAGCCAAGCACAGGTTTAATACCTTTGCGCGTTACGCTGATCACGAGCGCAGCGACAAGGGCGGCTCTGCCAATTACGAAGACCGCGAGGACGTCTGGGTGATCAATCGTGAATACAAGCCCGGGCAGGTGAAAAATAAAAACGAATTGCCCACCGCTTTGCTGACCAAAATGATTCAATATTCCAGCAATGAAGGCGATACGGTTTGCGATTTCTTCTTGGGCAGTTTTTCAACCGCGAAAGTGGCCAAGGGACTCAACCGCCATGCCGTGGGTTTTGAAATCAGCCAAAACGCGTTTGACCATCAACTCAACGCCATCAACAGCCTTGAGATGGGTTACCTGCAAGACACCCTAAGACAGCCTCCAGAAAACCAGTATTTCAATCAAGGCAAACCCATCGAAGAGGATGAACGCGCCTCAATCACGAAAGAATTTCAATCCCTAATTGATCAAGGCAACACCAAGAAAAAAGCAATCGACGCCCTCTCGCAACAATACGGGCGGGGCTATTGGTCGATCCTTCGGGTGGTCGATGGCACCACCAACAAAAGCACAAATCAGGGTGACTTGTTTTGAGGGGGATCGCCTCATCCCATGCCCCGCAACCGATTGCTGTGCTTGGCCCCACCAACACCGGCAAGACGTGGTATGCGTTTGAACGGATGCTTGGTCATTCATCGGGGATGATGGGCTTTCCGTTGCGGTTATTGGCGCGGGAAAATTATGATCGCGCGGTGGCGCGGCTTGGCCATGAAAAAGTCGCGCTGATCACCGGCGAAGAAAAGATCATCCCACCCAAAGCACGCTATTTCATGTGCACCGTCGAAGCGATGCCCATTGATCGCCGCGTTGAGTTTCTCGCGATTGATGAAGTTCAATTGGCGGCAGACCCTGAACGTGGCCATGTCTTCACCGATCGCATTCTCCATGCTCGCGGCCTATCAGAAACGCTACTCCTAGGGGCTGAGACCATCCGGCGGGTGCTGGAAAACTTGCTGCCCGGCATTGAGGTTATGGTGCGGCAAAGGCTGTCGCGCTTGTCTTGGGCGGGGCAAAAGAAAGTCACGCGGTTGCCGCGCCGTTCAGCAGTGGTCGCGTTTAGCATTGCCGAAGTCTATAAATTGGCGGAATTGATCCGCGCTCAACGTGGTGGAACAGCGATTGTCATGGGCGCCCTAAGCCCGCGCACACGCAACGCACAAGTCGAATTGTTTCAATCCGGTGATGTTGATTTTATGGTCGCCACGGATGCCATTGGCATGGGGTTGAACATGGATATCAGCCATGTGGCGTTGGCGGGCGACATCAAATTTGATGGCCGGCGGCCCCGGCGATTGACCCCTGCTGAACTGGGGCAAATCGCAGGTCGCGCAGGCCGCCACACCAGCGATGGCAGTTTTGGGCTAACCGAACATGCGGAGATGCTCGAAGATGATGTGATTGAGGCGATTGAGAATCACCGCTTCCGATTTCTCAATGGTGTCTATTGGCGCAATTCGGCGCTTGATTTTTCCTCACCCGATGACTTGTTGCAAAGCCTCGATGCTCGCCCCCCTTCACCCTTGATGACGCGCAAAACGGATGCCGATGATCAGCAAGCACTGGCGGCGCTTTTAGAGCGCGATGACATCCGGGTGATGGCTCATGGCAAAGCGCAGGTGGAATTGCTATTCGATGTCTGTCAAATCCCTGATTATCAACGCGAATATACCGATAGCCATGTCCAAATGTTGGCCGAAATTTACCGTCAATTGATGGATGATGGGCGGCTTGATCAAGGTTGGGTGAAAGGGCAAATGCAGCGCTTGGATCGGTCTGATGGAGACATGGATACGCTCATGGCACGGCTGTCGCGCATTCGAACTTGGACCTATATCACCCAGCATCAGCAATGGCTTGATGATGCCGATACCTTCCAAGGGCTTGCAAGAAGCCTTGAGGACAGGGTATCAGATAGTCTACATGAAGTATTAACACAGCGGTTTGTCGATCGGCGGGCGGCTGTATTGTCTAGGCGGTTGAAGGAAAATAAAACGCTCATGTCCTCGATTAAAGCAGACGGCACGGTTATTGTTGAAGGGGAAGATGTCGGTCATCTGGATGGCTTTGTCTTTACCCCGCGTCTCACTGGTGGCGATGAAGAAGGCCCTGTTCTGGCGGCGGCGCGCAAAGCCCTGCCCGATGAAATCAGCACGCGCGTGAAAGCCTTAACAGCATCCGCCGATGCCGCGTTCAAACTTGATGCCCAGGGTCAGATTTTTTGGCGCGAATCTTTGATCGGCAAATTGGTCAAAGGCGATGGTCTTTATCAGCCGAGGGCAGAGATACGCGCCAGCAATCTGCTAGAAGGCGATCAGTTAAAAACCGTGCAAGATCGCCTTAATGCGTTTGCGTTGGATTATCCGAAAACCGTGCTGGAAAAAGCCGTGGCGTTAACCGGCGAGGGCTTGACCGGCACCGCCCGCGGCATTGCCTTCCAAGTTTACGAAGCGCTTGGCACTTTGCCCAGCCATAAGGTAGCGGAAATGCTGAAGACGCTGGACGATGATGGCCGGCGTCAATTGGCGATGCATGGGATAAGGCTTGGGATTGATATGATCTATATGGCTGATTTATTGAAGCCTGCCCAGATTGAAGCCAAAGCCTTGCTCTACAGCCTTTACCATGAAGAGTTTCCGAAATCTGGCCCGCCGCCTGCCGGGCGCGTCGCGATTGATCACATCGAAGGGGTCAGCGATGCGTATTGGCTAGCCACGGGATACCGGCGATTGGGTGGCCGTGTCATGCGGGTGGATATGGCAGAACGTCTTTCAGCCGTGATCCGAGCGGCGGCGCGTGAAGGCAAGTTCCAGATCAGCGAAGAAATGCTTTCTTTGGCTGGCGCCACCCGCGAGCAAATGGTGGCCATGATCCTTGATTTGCACTACGCGCAGGTGGATGAAATCCCATCAGAAGACCCAGAAAAGCCAGCCATTCCAGTGTTTGAGCGCAAGCGTCGGCCTTCTCCGCAATCCCGCAACAAACCATCGGATCAGGCGCGGCAAAAGGGCAAGCGCAACCCCAAACATCAGGGCAATGGTAAGACGATGGCGGCGAAACCTTCGGGGCGGGGCAAGCCTGCTGAAAGACAGCCCGATCCAAATTCACCCTTTGCCGTATTGGCGCAGTTGAAAGCAAAATAACGGTCACTGATGATGCGCGCGGATGGCTGATCAACCTCTTGACCCCACATCACCAACAGCAGAAATGCGAATCGACAAATGGCTTTGGGCAGCGCGATTCTTCAAAACCCGTGGTGATGCTCAACGCTTGATCGCTAGCGGGCGATTGCGGCTCGATGGGGAATCCATGGCAAAACCCCATCGTCAAATCCGCCCGGGGCATGTGCTGACTTTTCCGAAAGCCAATGATATCCGCGTCATTAAAGTTTTGGCCATCGCATCGCGGCGCGGTCCTGCTTCCGAAGCCGCCACGCTTTATGAAGACCTCGCCCCGCCTGAGCCGCGTCTTCGGGTGCAAGCCGATAAACCCAAGCCGTTTGAGCAACGTGACCCCGGCAGTGGTCGCCCAACAAAACGTGACCGCCGGCAAATTGAGAATTTGAAATTCTAGGGATTTAAGCCTGAGCCAAAGATTTTTTTCGAAAACAACAAAAATAGAAAAATTTGATGGCCTTTCAGCGCAATCCAAGGTTGCGTGAATCTTAACTTCAGGATAGGACAGAACTGCATTTTAACTCGGAGCGCGCCATGACTTATATCGTCAATGACAATTGCATACGCTGTAAATATACAGACTGCGTTGAAGTATGCCCGGTCGATTGTTTTTATGAAGGCGAAAATATGCTGGTGATTCACCCCGATGAATGCATCGATTGCGGTGTTTGTGAGCCGGAATGCCCTGCTGAAGCCATCTTGCCGGATACCGATCCGGGGGCAGAAGCTTGGTTGAAGTTAAACGCGAATATGTCTGAGAAATGGCCAAATATCGCCCGCAAGATCGACGCTCCGGCGGATGCTGATGATTTCCTGAACGTCAGTGGAAAATTTGAAACCTATTTTTCCGATAAGCCCGGACAAGGCAGTTAACGTAATCGCCTAAACTAGACTTTCCGTTTGAAAAACGCCGCCTCTTAGGTTCATTGCTTGGGTTTTGGCTGGGGGCTGGTGTTTTGGGTGCGAATCGTGTATATATTAATGAAATGTTACAGGATCATGCGTTGCAGTAATGCGATTGCATAACAGGCGTATTAATCAGATCGACCGAATGACCTCTTGACTTTGATGTTAACGCACCAAGTCAAAGATATGTATATGACGTTGAAATGACGAGCGCAGAAGAATGATTTTGGGCAGTTGCGCGTGTGATTGCACCAAATCTGGGTTGGTAAAGCCAACCTTCAAAGAAAGATGGGAAAGATCAATGGCTAAAGCAAAACAAGACACCACCGAAGAATTTAACGCAGATGATTTTGTCGTCTACCCCACCCATGGTGTTGGCCGTATTCTGGGCACGGAGTCAAACACCGTTGCTGGCATGAATATCGACATGTTGATTGTCCGTTTTGAACAAGATCGGATGACGCTTCGTGTGCCGCTTGAAAAAGCACGCAGCCTTGGTTTGCGGACGCTGTCTTCGGAAAAGCAAATGGCTGAAGCCATCACCACCCTCAAAGGCAAAGCCCGTATCCGCCGTGATATGTGGTCAAAGCGCGCCAAGCAATATGAAGATAAGATCCGTTCTGGCGATCCTGTTTCAATTGCTGAAGTGGTTCGTGACTTGCGCCGCCGCAACACCCAAACCGAGCAATCCTATTCTGAACGGCAAATGTATCAGGCCGCGCTGGAACGCTTGGCGCGTGAATTTGCCGCGATTGAAAAAATTGATCAAGAGGCGGCGGCGGTCAAACTTGAAAACCTGATGGACGCCGCTTAAAAATTCCGTTACGGTTTTATTATTATGATAAAACAGGGTTGAAACCTCATTGAATCAACCTAAACTCTAATTGAACACTACAAAACCAACAAAAAAATGGTGTTTTCTTGGGGAGTAAGCGCCATGGATGATCGCAACGAAACGCTAAAATCGGATAATCGCTATATCCGTCAGATTATGAAGCAATCTTTGCTTGAGCGAGATGAAGAGCATTTGCTGGCGGTGGCTTGGCGCGATGATAGCGATGAAAGATCCCTGCATAAATTGGTTTTGGCTTATTCCCGTCTTGTGGTGAGCATCGCCTCAAAATTCCGTCATTATGGTCTGCCGCTTGGCGATTTGATCCAAGAAGGCAATATTGGCATCATGCAAGCGGCCAGCCGCTTTGATCCTGATCGTGAAGTGCGGTTTTCGACCTATTCCGTGTGGTGGATTCGCGCCTCGATCCAAGATTATGTTTTGCGCAACTGGTCGATTGTTCGTACCGGCACCACCTCGGCGCATAAATCTTTGTTTTTCAAACTGCGGCGGTTGCGCGCCCGCATTGGTGAAGCCGATGGCGGCATGCTGACCGATGAAGGCCGCCAACAGATTGCCGACACGATTGGCGTCAATATCACCGACGTGAATCATATGGAACAACGCCTTTCTGGTGCCGATACGTCGCTCAACGCGCCTGTTGGTGAAGCCAATGAAAACGCCATGCAAGATTTTCTGGTGGATGATCGCCCCACCCCCGAAGGGTCGGTGGCGACATCGAAAGACGCGGCGACATTGTCTAAATGGTTGGCTGAAGCGCTCGAAGAATTGAGCCCCCGCGAAAAGATGATCATTGCGCGGCGTCGCCTAGATGAAGATGGCGCAACCTTGGATGAATTGGGACGTGATTTCGGCGTCAGCAAGGAACGGGTGCGGCAATTGGAAACCCGCGCCATGCAAAAAATTAAGATTAATCTTGAAGCACGGGTCGGTGATATTTCCGAATTGCCCTATCTGTCCTGACGTTAATCCATGATGCCCTGAGATATGCGATCTTTCTCAGAAGACGATCACCTATTTCCCCCGATTGCGCCATTATCGACGACGCGGCTTGACGTCGGCGATGGCCATACCCTCTATATCGAAGAATGCGGCAACCCTGATGGTATCCCCGTGGTTTATATTCATGGCGGGCCGGGCGCAGGGATCAGCCCTTTGCATCGCCGATTTTTTGATCCGGCATTGTTCCGGGTGATCCTTTATGATCAGCGGGGGGCTGGGCAGTCGCGCCCCTTTGCCGAAATCGAGGCCAATACCACTTGGACATTGGTGGAAGACCTAGAACGCATCCGACAGCATTTTGCCATTGACCGTTGGTTGGTTTTTGGCGGCTCTTGGGGATCAACCCTAGGGCTGGTTTATGGGATTAATCATCCGCAATCGTGCCTTGGCTTTGTGTTGCGGGGAATTTTTCTTGGCACCAAACCTGAGATCAACTGGTTTATGCAAGAAATGGGGAAGTTTTACCCCGAAGCATGGGATCGTTTCATTCACGCGTTGCCAAAAGAAGAGCGGGATGATCCGCTTTTGCATTATCATAAGCGGCTGATGGACCCTAGCCCATCCATAGCAATCCCAGCGGCGGAATCTTGGTCAGCCTATGAAAATTCCTGTGCGACGTTGAACGCCGAATTGCGCGGTGGTGGAGGCCGGATGGCGGAAAGCCTTGCCCGCCTTGAAGCGCATTATTTTGTCCATGATTGCTTCCTTGAAGATGGGTATATCTTGGACAATATCGCGAGGCTTGAGGATCATCCCGCCATTATTGTGCAGGGGCGGCATGATGTCATTTGCCCGCCGGTTTCAGCGTCGAACTTAGCCAAAGCGTGGCCAAGTGCTGATTTAAGGGTGGTTGATGACGCTGGGCATTCGGCTTTAGAGCCAGGCATCCTGCGTGGCTTGATGTCAGCCTTACGGCAAATGCCGCAACGGATCACGCCCTAACCCAATAAGCCAAAATCCTTTCTGTTAGGGGGCGGTTGGTCTTGAAAGGCTGAGCATCGGTCTATATTAGTTAAATGCAATTCAACCTTGGGTTGTGCTTAAGTTAATCTCGAACGGTGTTTTAACCCATGACCAAAACGTTACCCACGCCATCCCCGCGCGATGGTGTTACCAATCATAATCCTGTGGATATTCATGTTGGCAAGCGCATCCGCGAAGCACGGGTGCTGGTTGGGTTTTCTCAAACGCAATTGGCGGAAGCCATGCAGATCACCTTCCAGCAAGTGCAAAAATACGAACGCGGCGCCAATCGCGTCAGCGCGTCACGGCTCTGGGATATGGCGCAGGTGATGGGCGTTGATATCGGTTTCTTTTTTGATCAAATGCCATCATCGGTGCAACAATCATCCCCCCGTCTTAACCGTAAAACTGAGCCAGATCATGAATTGGAAGAAAGCCTGACCATGGCGAAAGACCCGATTCTGCGCCGTGAGTCTTTGGAATTGTTGCGGAGTTATTACTTGATCAAATCTCCGCATCTTCGTAAAAAAATAGGCAAGATGATTAAATCAGCCAGTGAGGATGCCAGCCAAGCGCAAGGCCAGCAAAAGACAGGGTCATCGGGCTAAACTGCCCTAAAGAATCGGTGTTGCCCAACCGTTCAAAAAGGCCCAGCAAAACAGGCCAGTCAAAAGATGGAGGATGCCATGACATCAACGGAAAATCTCAGTTTTGAAGAAGCGCTGAAGGAACTGGAAGCCATTGTCGAGAAACTCGAACGGGGCGAAGTGTCTTTGGATGATGCGGTTTCCGCATATGAGCGTGGGGCGATGCTGAAAAAAATGTGCCAAGACCGCCTTGATGAAGCCCGGCTGAAGGTTGATAAAATTCGCGCCCAGAAAGCGTCATCGACGATTGAAGGCACCACCCCATTTGATGCTGAATAATCACTGATGCCATCCTATAGTCCTCAAGACCCGCCGCAGCAATTGCTGGATGATGCGGCTTTGACTGAAGCAGCATTGGCGACAATATTCGATGACTTCGCTCAAGCCTCCGCGCCTCGACTGGTGGCGGCCATGCGCTATGCCGCCATGGCGGGAGGCAAGCGGTTAAGAGCAGCATTGGTTTTGGGGGCGGCGCGGCTCGCTTCAGGGCAAGACAACCCTCAAGGCGCGGTGCAAGTGGCGGCTAGTTTTGAATGCCTGCACGCTTATTCCTTGATCCATGATGATTTGCCCGCCATGGATGATGCTGAAACCCGGCGCGGCAACCCGTCATGCCATCTCGCCTTTGATGAAGCGACGGCGATCTTGGCAGGGGATGCCTTGCAAACCCTAGCCTTTGAATTATTGGCGCGGGATGATCTGCATCCGGATGCGGCGATTCGAGCAGGGCTGGTGCATGATCTGGCCACGGCTTCGGGGATAACCGGAATGGCAGGGGGGCAAATGCTCGACTTAGAGGCTGAAACAAGACGGTTTGATCTTGATGAAACCCGGGTTATGCAGGCGATGAAAACCGGCGCATTGATTCGCGCGGCGGCGGTGGCTGGTGGCCGCGTTGGCGGGGCTGAATCTGCCGTCTTAGCCGCTTTGTCGCGCTATGCGGAATGTTTGGGTTTAGCCTTTCAGATCGCCGATGATTTGCTGGATCGAAGCAGCAACGCCGATGCCATGGGCAAGCCGACAGGACGCGATGCGGATGCAGGCAAAGCCAGTTTTGTTGATGCCATGGGCGAGGACGCGGCGCGGGCTGAAGCGCATCGTTTGGTTGATGAGGCGGCGCAAGTGTTGACGGAATCGGTCGGAGAAAACGCGCCATGGCTTGACTATATGATAAAAATAGCCAGTTTTAGTGTAGGACGGACGCATTAATCTTGCGGCAGGATGTTTCGGCAAGGTCCGGAAGGAATAACCATGAAGACCCCACTTCTCGATAAAGCAGCAACACCGGATTTGTTGAAAGCGCTTCCTGAAAGCAGCATGAAGGCCTTGGCCGATGAATTGCGCGCTGAAACAATTGATGCGGTGTCCCGTACAGGCGGGCATTTGGGGGCAGGGCTTGGCGTGGTTGAATTGACCGTCGCGCTTCACTACGTTTTTAACACGCCGAAAGATAAAGTGATTTGGGATGTTGGGCATCAGGCCTATCCCCATAAGATTTTGACAGGACGGCGTGATCGCATCCGCACTTTGCGTCAGCCGGGTGGCTTATCAGGTTTTACGAAACGTGACGAATCGGAATATGATCCGTTTGGCGCGGCGCATTCCTCGACCTCGATTTCAGCAGGTTTAGGCATGGCCGTTGCGCGGGATCTGAAAGGCGAGCGCAACAATGTGATCGCCGTGATTGGTGATGGCGCGATGAGCGCGGGCATGGCGTATGAAGCCATGAATAACGCCGGGGCGATGAACTCTAATATGATTGTGGTGCTGAACGACAATGATATGTCAATCGCCCCAGCCGTGGGCGCGTTGTCATCGTATTTAGGGCAATTGATTTCATCCCGGCCATTTCATTCCATTCGAGAATTGGCCAAGCAAGTGGCGAGCCGCTTTCCGGCTGAAATCGAACGCACCGCTAAAAGAGCCGAAGAAATGGCGCGGGGGCTTGTTGGAGGCAGTACGATTTTCTCGCAATTAGGTTTCTTCTATATCGGGCCTGTGGATGGGCATGATTTGGATCAATTGTTGCCAATCTTGAAAAACCTACGCGATGGTTCGCATCGAGGGCCGGTGTTGTTGCACGTGGTGACAGAAAAAGGCCGCGGTCATCCCTTTGGCAAGGAAAGCGGTGAAAAATATCACGCCGTGCCAAGTTTTGACGTGATCACCGGCACCCAGAAAAAACCTGTTTCAAACGCGGTGAGTTACACCAACGCTTTTGCCGATCAGCTGATCAAAGAAGCCGAAAAAGATGACGCTATTGTCGCGGTAACCGCCGCCATGCCTTCGGGAACAGGCATCAATAAATTTGCAGAACGTTTCCCCAATCGCAGTTTTGACGTTGGCATCGCTGAACAGCATGGCGTGACCTTTGCCGCAGGGCTGGCGGCGGAGGGGATGAAGCCGTTTTGCGCGATTTATTCCACCTTCCTGCAACGTGGCTTTGATCAGGTGGTGCATGACGTGGCGTTGCAGAAATTGCCCGTGCGGTTTGCCATTGATCGCGCGGGATTGGTTGGAGCTGATGGTGCCACCCATGTTGGCGCGTATGATCTGGCGTATTTGGGCATTTTGCCGGGCATGATCATCATGGCGCCGTCTGATGAAGCCGAATTGGCTGGGGCGGTGGCGACAGCGGCGGCGATTGATGACGCGCCTTCCGCCTTCCGGTACCCGCGAGGCGAAGGTGTTGGCGTGCCGATCCCCGAACAGATTGACCCTTGGGCTATTGGTAAAGGGCGGGTGATCCGTCAAGGCGAGCGTCTAGCGGTATTATCTTTAGGCACCCGCTTGCAAGACGCGTTGTTGGCGGCGGATCAATTGGCTGATTCTGGAGCAAACATCACGGTTGCCGATGCTCGGTTCGCCAAGCCGATTGATGCCGATTTGATTGATCAATTGATGCGCGACCATGACGCGCTGATCATCGTGGAAGAGGGCAGCATCGGCGGTTTTGCTAGCCACGTCTTACAGCATTTGCACAACACCGGCGCTCTTGATCAAGGGCAGAAAATACTTCGGGTGCTCACCTTGCCGGATCGCATGATTGATCATAACAGCCAAAATAAGCAATTGGCGGAAGCAGAAATTGACGCGGCGGCCATTGCAGAGCAAGCCAGCCGCATCTTAGGGGTTGATCTGGTCAAATCTGGAGCCGCCGTTTAGGGGGCGGGACGCCATCACCGTCACCACGGATGAACCCATCATGCCTGACGCTAAAAATACCAAAACTCAAAAAATTCGCCTTGATGTGCTTGTCCATGAACAAGGCCATGCTGAAAGCCGTGAAAAAGCCCAAGCCATGATCATGGCGGGCTTGGTGCTGATCGGAGATCAGCGCATGACCAAACCTGGGGTCAAAGTCGCGTCGGATTCGGCCTTGATCATCAAAGGCAAAACCCATCCATATGTTTCGCGCGGCGGCTTAAAATTAGCGGCGGCCTTTTACCATTTCCCTAATCTGATGGCGCCGGGCTTCACCGCGATTGATGTCGGCGCGAGCACGGGAGGTTTTACGGATGTGCTGTTGCGGCAAGGGGCAGCGAAAGTCTTTGCGGTCGATGTAGGCCATGGTCAACTCGATTGGGCGCTGCGCAATGATGATCGTGTGGTGGTGATGGAAAAGCAAAACGCGCGGCATCTCACCGCGGATCATATCCCTGATCAAATTGACATGGTGGTCTGTGACGCGTCTTTTATCTCGTTGAAAAAAGTTTTGCCCGCGGCCATGGGGCTGTCGCGTTCAGGCGCGGTCTTGGCGGCCTTGATCAAACCGCAATTTGAAGTCGGGCGCGCGGATGTCGGCAAAGGCGGTGTTGTTCGCGACCCTGATCTGCATCAAGCGGTGCAGGATGATATCGCTGATTGGCTTGCAACGGAAATGGGTTGGGACGTGCGAGGCATTGTCCCTTCACCAATCACTGGGCCAGAAGGCAATAAAGAATTTATTATTGTCGCGGATAAACTCTAATCTCTTAGGGGTTTAGAGGGCCGCATTGCGCTTCATGGCGCATCAATTGATCGGCGAGAACAATCGCCATCATCGCTTCGCCAATCGGCACCGCACGGATGCCAACGCAAGGATCATGACGGCCTTTGGTCAAAACATCTTGTTCTTCGCCGGCGTCATTAATCGACCGACGGGGCGTCAGAATTGACGACGTGGGTTTAACAACAAAGCGCACGACGATATCTTGACCGCTTGAAATGCCGCCAAGCACACCGCCAGCGTGATTGCTTAAGAAGATTGGCTTGCCATCATCATTGATCCGCATTTCATCCCCCGCTTCGGTGCCGGGGATATGCGCCAAATCGAAGCCACTGCCGATTTCGACCCCTTTGACGGCGTTGATCGACATCATGGCGGTGGCGAGGTCAGAATCCAATTTCCCATAAATAGGCCCGCCCAGACCAGCGGGAATGCCGCTGGCAACGACTTCAATGACCGCCCCCGCCGATGAGCCGTTTTTGCGGGTTTCGTCTAAAAACGCTTCCCAAACCGGCACGCTGGCGGCATCAGGGCAGAAAAACGGGTTTTTGCCAACTTCATCCCATGACCATTGGTCACGATTAACGCGATGGTCACCAATTTGCACGACGGCGGCGCGAATCTGAAACGGCGCGGTCAGGCGATGCTTAAGCACGGTCATGGCCAATGCCCCTGCCGCGACCCGAGATGCGGTTTCGCGGGCGGAAGATCGCCCCCCACCGCGATGATCACGGATGCCGTATTTTTGCATATAGGTGTAATCGGCATGGCCGGGGCGATAGGTATTGGCGATATCGCCATAATCTTTTGACCGTTGATCGGTGTTCTCAATCATCAGCATGATTGGCGTGCCGGTGGTCAGGCCATTAAGAACCCCTGAAAGGATTTTCACCTGATCGGCCTCTTTGCGCTGGGTGACAAAACGTGAAGTGCCGGGCTTACGCCGATCAAGAAAAGGTTGGATATCAGCCTCGGTCAGCGGCAATAGCGGCGGCATGCCATCGACAATACAACCGATGGCTGGGCCGTGGCTTTCCCCAAATGTGGTAAAGCGAAAAAGCGTGCCGAAACTGTTATCTGCCATGATGCGCTCTTATGGTTAAACCACCGAAATATCCGGCGCATCAACCGCTTTCATGCCGACAATGTGATAGCCACAATCGACATGATGGGTTTCGCCTGAAACACCGCTCGACAAGTCTGAAATCAGGTAAACGCCAGCCCCGCCAACATCATCAAGGGTGACGTTACGCTTCAGGGGTGAGTTGTATTCATTCCATTTCAGGATATAGCGGAAATCACCGATACCGGATGCCGCTAAGGTTTTCATGGGGCCTGCTGAAAGGCCATTGACCCGAATATTGCGGCGACCCAAATCCACCGCCAAATAGCGAACCGATGCTTCTAGCGCGGCTTTGGCGACACCCATCACGTTGTAATGCGGCATAACGCGCTCAGCCCCGTAATAGGTCAAGGTAAGCATCGCGCCACCATCATTCATGATCGCCGCCGCGCGTTTGGCCAAGGCGGTGAAAGAATAGACGGAAATATCCATGGTATTCATGAAGTTTTGGCGGGTGGTGTCCACATATTCGCCTTTCAGTTCATCCTTGTCGGAATAGGCGATGGCATGAATCATGAAGTCAAGTTTGCCCCAGGTTTTTTCCAATTCGGCAAACACCGCATCCATGCTGGCTTCATCGGTCACATCACAAGGCAAAACAATCGACGAGCCTACGCCTTCGGCCAAGGGGCGCACACGTTTTTCCAGCGCTTCGCCTTGATAGGTGAAGGCCAGTTCTGCGCCCGCATCCGCCGCCGCTTTGGCGATACCCCATCCAATCGACCGATCGTTAGCCACTCCCATAATGAGACCGCGCTTGCCTTTGAGAAGATCCGATGTATTCGCCATGTTGGTGTCCCTTTGAGAAAAAAGTTCAAAAAAAGGTAAAAATTCAATGTTGTTAATTTACACATCAAAAAAGGCCGCGTCCAGCGCGGCCTTTGTTAACCTTATGACTTTTCCCATAAAAACTTGCGGTTATTGGGGAAAATCAGTTCAGGGAATAGGTGGTGCGGGTGCGGATATTGATTAAATCACCCACATCGTAACGTTGACTTGATTTCAAGGTGACGATCTCATCATCAACGTCAACAGTCAGCCGATAGCCAGTGACTTCCTCAATCCGTTCTTCGCGGACGGATTTTTCAATCGTGCAGACTTCTTCTTGGCGATAACCAACGATTTTGGCGGATTTTTGCTTACTTTTATTATGTTCGCGGCCAAGGATAGCGCCAGTGACCGCACCAAATGCGCCAGCACCATCAGCGTCGGTTAATTTATTGCCCACGGCGGAACCAATTAAGCCGCCAATAATCATGCTGCCCAATTCGGTGTCTTCGCCGCTGTTTTGATCTTGACCATAAATCGGCACGTCTTCGATCCGGCAGACCCGTTCTGATACGGGGGTTTTGCGAATGTAACTAGAGGTCAAGATTTCAACGCTATTGACCGTTCCCGTCATTGTTCGGATGGCGGTTTGATCCGCCTTGGCTTGCCAAGGCAGGGTTGCCATCGTCACTATGCCAATCGACAAGGCTAATGCGCTGGTTGTGGTTCTCTTCCATAAAGTGAGTTTCCGAGGTGAAGAGATGTTCATCATTTTGCTCCATTCTCAGGACATACTAGTTATGATTATCATAAATCACACAGTCTTCCTATGGTTCATTAAACCCAAATTTTGTGGCCATCCTGTGGCAAAAATGCGCAACGGGCGACAGAAGGCACGTCACAACCTTGGCAAGCCGTCACAAAGATACTATTTCAATAAAAACAACGACTGAAAAGGACATTCCCATGTTTGATCCGCGAGGCAATAATCCCTTTGATCTGCTTGATGCATGGTTGGCGGAAGCCACTGAGCATGAGATCAATGACCCCAACGCGGCGGCGCTGGCATCGGTGGCTGAAGATGGGTTTCCTTCGGTGCGCGTGGTGCTGATGAAAGGCCGTGATGATGACGCGGTGCATTTCTACACCAATTACACCAGCCGCAAAGCAGGTGAACTTGACGCCACGGGCAAAGCCGCCATGTGCTTTCATTGGAAATCCCTGCGCCGTCAAATCAGATTGGTGGGGCGTGTTGAGCGCCTAGATGATGCCACTTCTGATGCTTATTACAACTCCCGCCCTTATGGCAGCCGCATCGGCGCATGGGCTTCTGATCAATCCAACCCCCTTGAAGACCGCCAAACCTTAGCGGATCGTGTCCAAGATTTTAGCAACACTTATCCCGACAACCCGCCACGCCCGCCTTATTGGGGCGGTTATCGCCTGATCCCTCGTGAAATCGAATTTTGGATTGATGGCGAATCTCGTTTGCATGATCGCTTTCGTTTCACGCAAGAAGGCGGAAAATGGCAAGCGATACGACTTTATCCCTAAGCATTTGTCTATTCTGACATGATGTTGGTCGTTTGATGGACGCTTTGGCGCGCCTCTCCTGATTAAAATAACGCGCATCTGGTCAGGGAAAACCCTGAGCAGAAATCAATTTGGTTTGAACAGGCCAATGGCCTCGTTTCAACATCAGTTTTGGGAAATCTCAACAGGTTTTCCAACGGCATGATGTTTAAGGAGAAGGTGATGAAAACACAGGCTCGTGCAGTTGTAATCGGTGGTGGCGTCGTTGGCGTTTCCATGCTTTATCATCTGGCCAAGAAAGGCTGGACCGACAGCATCTTGATTGAACGCAAGGAACTGACCTCTGGGTCAACATGGCACGCTGCTGGTCTTTTGCCGCTCTTCAATATGTCCTATTCCGTGGGGCAGGTGCATAAGTATTCTGTGGAATTCTACCAAAAACTGGAAGCCGAAACTGGATTAAATGTTGGTTTCCGCCAAGTTTCAAACATTCGTCTCGCGTCAACTCCAGACCGCTGGGATGAATACATGCAATATGCTGGCGTTGCCGACACGATTGGCGTCGACGTTAAGCGCTTGACTCCAGAACAGGTCAAAGACGTATGGCCGATGTGCAATACCGAAGGCTTGCTGGGCGCGATTCAGCATGTTGGCGACGGCTATATTCAGCCGGCTGACTTGACCCAAGCCATGGCGAAAGGCGCTCGCGATATGGGCGCCACCATCTACCGCAACACAACCGTGGAATCCATCAAACGCACCGCTAGCGGCGAATGGGAAATCACCACCGATCAAGGCGTGGTGACTTGTGAACATGTGGTGTCCTGCACCGGCAACTTTGCCCGTAAGACTGGCGCGATGGTTGGCCTCAATGTGCCAGTGATCCCTGTAGAGCATCAGTATATCGTCACCGAAGCGCATCCGGACATCAAAGCCCGCCACGCCGCAGGCGAGCCTGAAATGGGCGTTTTGCGGGATAGTGATAATGGCTGGTATATGCGCGAAGAAGCCGGCGGATTGATCCTTGGCCCTTATGAATATGGCGCGCCGGTTTGCTATGTGGATGGCCCGAGCGCGGATAGCGAATATGAATTGTTCCAAGAAGATTTGGAACGCATCGAAGATCATATTGAATCCGCGATGTTCCGTGTGCCAGCCTTTGGCGAAGTGGGCGTCAAGAAAGTCTATAATGGCGCGATTGCTTACACGCCTGATGGCAACCCCATCATTGGCCCAGCCCCGGGATTGAAGAATTTCTGGTTGTCCGAAGGTCATTCCTTTGGCGTGACGGCGGCGGGCGGAGCAGGCTGGCAATTGGCCGAATGGATTGTCGAAGGTGAGCCTACCATTGATATGACAGGCGTTGACCCTCGCCGTTATGGCAATTACGCCACGGAAAGTTACCTGATCGACAAAAACGAAGAAGCCTATGCCAATGTCTTCACCGTTCATTACCCTGATGAAGAACGGGAAGCCGCACGCCCCTTACGCACCACGCCTTGCTATGATCGAATGAAGGCTCTGGGCGCCGTCTTTGGGGTGAAATTTGGCTGGGAACGGCCAAACTGGTTTGCCCCTGAAGGGGTGGCACAGGAAGATCATTGGTCTTTCCGTCGTTCCAACTGGTTTGAGCATGTTGGCAATGAAGTCAAGAACACAACCGAAAACGTTGGCTTGCTGGATATGTCGGCTTTTGCCAAAGCACGGATTTCTGGCCCGGGCGCAGAAGCGTTCTTGGATAATCTAATCGCCAATCGGATTCCGAAAAAAGTAGGGCGGGTTAATCTTTGTCATGCTTTGGCGCCTTCTGGCGGTGTTCATTCTGAATTCACCATCATCCGCGAAAATGATCAGAGTTTTTATGTGGTGTCCGCAGGGGCGTTACAATCGGTTGACCATGATTGGATTCGCAAACATATGCCGGAAGATGGATCGGTTCAATTCACCAACCTCACCAACGCGATGGGCGTTTTGGTGGTGGCAGGGCCTAAATCCCGTGAATTGATGGAACGGGTCAGCAAGCGTTTTGATTTTTCCAACGAAGCCTTCCCATGGCTATCCTCACAATGGATCAATGTTGGCCACGCCCCAAGCCTGGCCGCGCGGGTGAATTTTGTTGGCGAACTGGGCTGGGAATTGCATCACCCTATCGAATATCAGAATCACATTTTTGATGCGTTGATGGACGCTGGCCAAGACTTGGGCATTAAGCCTTTTGGTATTCGGGCTATGGATTGTATGCGGATTGAAAAATCTTACCGCATGGTGGGCACCGAATTGTCGATTGAATACGCGGCTTTTGAATCCCATCTTGAACGCTTTGTGCACCCCAATAAAGGCTCATTCATCGGACGTGATCGGCTGGTGGAATGGCAACAGCAAGGCTTCAAAAACAGCCTCGTGACCATAGAAGTGCTTAATGTCGATGATGCCGATGCTATTGGCGGAAACCCCATCTACCATAAGGGTGAGATGGTTGGCCGCGCGACTTCAGGCAATTATGGCTTCCGGATTGGGAAATCTTTGGCCATGGCCATGGTGCCGCCTGCTCTGGATGCTGAAGGCACACGTTTTGAAATTGATATCCTCGGCAAGCGTTATGACGCGGTGATCATCCCTGAAAGTCCGTTTGATCCTGCTAACGAGCGTTTGCGCGCTTAACCCAATTGACACGTCTAACGATAAGGATGAGATCATGACCGAAGCAGCCCAAACCGAACGCCGTTCCCGTCGTGGCGGGGGACGTGATGCGCGCCGCGCAACCCGTGCCGCTTCTTCAGCGGTTTCAGCGCCTTACATCACCCGCCAAATTTCGGTGATGGATATTCTTTCCGATGAAGGCGCGGAAATTATTGAAAACAACGCCGAAACCATCCTTGAAGAGATTGGCATCGACTTTAAGGACGATCCAGAAGCTTTGGCTATTCTGAAAGACGCGGGTGCTGATGTTCAGGGCGAACGGGTGCATTTTCCGCGCGGGATGTGCCGCAGTCTTTGCGCCACCGCCCCTTCTGAATTCACCCAATATGCCCGCAACAAAGATCGCTCGGTGCAAATTGGCGGCAACAACACGGTGTTTGCGCCGGTTTATGGCCCACCTTTTGTGCGTGATCTTGAGGGCGAACGCCGCTACGCCACCATCGAAGATTTCCGTAATTTCGTGAAATTATCCTATATGCACCCTGGCTTGCATCATTCTGGCGGCACGGTATGTGAGCCGGTGGACTTGCCGGTGCCAAAGCGTCACCTTGAGATGGTCTACACTCATATGCGCTATTCCGATAAGCCGTTCATGGGATCAGTTACATCAGCAGAACGAGCGCAGGATTCGGTTGATATGGCCAAAATCTTGTTTGGTGAAGACTTCGTCAATCAAAACGCGGTGATGATCAGTTTGATCAATGCCAATTCGCCGATGACTTGGGATGAAACCATGCTGGGCGCGCTCAAGACTTATGCGCGGGCAGGTCAAGCCGTGATCACCGCACCGTTTATTTTGGCCGGTGCCATGTCGCCAGTTTCAGTCGCGGGAACGCTTGCCCAGACGTTGGCGGAAGCCATGAGTGGAATTGCTTTCGCGCAATTGATCAATCCAGGCACGCCGGTGGTCTTCGGGTCTTTTGCTTCGTCGATGTCGATGCAAACTGGCGCCCCAACCTTTGGCACGCCTGAACCAGCCAATGTGCTGTTGGGCTGTGCGAAATTAGCCCGCCGACTAGGCGTGCCGTTTCGTTCAGGCGGGTCACTGACGGGTTCAAAGACCGCCGATGCGCAAGCGGCGTATGAATCCTCGCATACCCTTACACCAACGGTGATGGGCGGCGTGAATTTTGTTCTCCATGCCGCGGGTTGGATGGAAGGCGGCCTCGTGGCTGATTATCGGAAATTGCTGCTCGATGCTGATCAGTTGACGATGATGCAACGGATGGTGGGCGGCATTGACCTTACCGAAAACGGTCAAGCCATGGGCGCGCTCCGCGAAACAGGTCCAGGCAAGCATTTCCTTGGCTCAAGCCATACGCAGGCTAATTTTGAGGATGCGTTCTGGCGGTCTGATCTGGCGGATAACACGACGTTTGAGCAATGGAGTTCAGAAGGCTG
>CAYNQW010000004.1:0-39044 GCA_964399415.1 uncultured Hyphomicrobiales bacterium | reverse complement strand
TTGGTGTTGTTTAATATGGCCTTGCCATCAAGGTAAAAGAGGCTTGGCAAAGCATCTGGCTCGCGCGGCAAATCAACCCCAAGATTCAACGCAAGGCCATTGATCACCCCACCTTCGATGCGATCTTTAATCCAAGCATGGGTGCGTGGCCGAAGAGATTTTGGCCATAAATCGGTGAATAAATTTTTATCTATTTGCTCAGCGCGGAAAGACGCATCAACCCGGTGCGGATGACCATCTTCGGTAAAATCAATTTGAGCCGAGAGCGCCATTTGCCCAAGGCTTTTAGCATCCACCGCGCCGCGACTAATAACCAGCGTTGAGCCATCCAATTGCATCCGCAATTCAATGCCTTCAAGATCGACAACACGCTTTGACCCTGTGGTCACCAAGCGCGCGTCCCGCAACAAGAAATCAGCCTTGGCATGTTGAATAATACCTTCTGCGCCAACAGATAATTCCAGCCGAGAATTCAATGTCCCCACAAGGCTTTGAATGGTGGCGATGGAGGTGTTGAAACGGATCGCTCTTAGATCGGCGATCATATCTAGACGCGCGATCTCAAACACTTGAGCATCACGGTTGATCGTGCCGATAATATCCACCGCCATGGCGTCGACACGGCCTCCTTCAAAACTATCATTGATCATCGCTTGCAAAGAGGCGGCTTTGCCTTCAGGCAATAGCGATTTGATTTTATCAAAGCCCAGTCGATTGCCGCGCAATTTTGCAATCACGCTTGGGGTGTTGGTCTTGATCCCCTGCACTTCCCCAGAAAAGCGAATTTGACCTGTTAAATTGCCGCCCGCCTGCGCTGTCGTCATATCGAAATTGGTAACGGTCAACCGATCCCCAGCCGCATCATAATCAAACAGAATCGCCGCGTCATTAAACGCAACATCGCCGTAAGCCGGCAGACGCGTTTGGCCTTGATTGGTCGATAAATCTCCAGACAAGGCAATGATATTGCCGCTTTCCACCGTCATGAACACCCGGCCAAAAACATCGCCAAGGTCTTTGATCTCTGGCAAGCGCAACCCTAAATGCGGATAGACTTCCGCGATATTGACTTTATCTAAGGACAAGGTGAAATCAAAACCGCTTTGATTTTGCCGTTCTGTAAAATTGATCGCCAGCGCACCGCCAGCGGCATTATTGATGCCAATTTCACCGACAAGCCGCCCTTGTTGATGCTTCATGGCAATAAAGATCGGATCAAAAACCAACGCATGATTTTCGTCTTGATGAAGGCTGGATTGAGGCCGGATGGTGAGCCTTGCGGCATTAATCCGAATATCAGGAATAGCGGTTGTTGTTGGTCGGCTGTTATCTTCCAAGCCGGTGCCATTGTTGCTGTAATTTTCAACAAAAGCCCCTATCAATCGCATCGACGAGCCTGCTTCCCAACCTTCTTCGCCGCGGGAAAGTTCCATATCAAGACCACTGATAACAACATCAGACGGCACCAAATCACCTTTGATGAGATTGAGTAGTGAAAACCCAAATTCGGATTCCGGCAGGGTGAGCACCGTGTCGTCTGTTGCCAGCCTTATTTGCCGGGCTTGCAAACGGATTGGCGTGGCGGAGAATTCGACATGAATGCTGGTTTCTTCAATGGTGCTGGAAAGCCCCATCTCCGCGTCACTAAGTTTCGACTGCAGCACCGCGGTAAGACCACCATCGTTGTTAATTTTGACATACAGCCCATACCCTATCGCACCCAGCCCAGCCATAATAAGGCCTGCCACCGTGGCAATTAAAATCAGGGTTTTGTTCTGTTTATGTATCAAGAGGCGTCCTGTATGCGCAAATTTTGAGCCGTTGATCTGGCCACGGCCTAATCCCATACTATATATAAATCATGGCAATGATAAGCCGTTGTTATCATGAAAACATCAGCATATTTGCCAAAATTAAAAAGACAGTCAGAAGAATTGAAAGGAACAGCCATGAGCGCGATGATCCAAGAAGGCGATCAAGCCCCAAAATTTACCATCACCACGGATACCGGATCTTTTTCCGTGGCCGACGCCAAAGGGCCAGTTGTTGTGTTCTTCTTTCCTAAGGCTGACACCCCCGGATGCACCAAAGAAGCCATTGCTTTCTCGCAGCTCAAAGCTGAATTTGACGCGCTCAACACCACGGTGATTGGCATTTCCAAAGACAAAGCCGCCAAACAAGGCAAGTTCCGCGAAAAGCATGATTTGACCTGCGCGCTGGGGGCGGATGACGACAGCGATATTTGCGAGCAATTCGGCGTATGGGCTGAAAAATCCATGTATGGCCGGACTTATATGGGCGTCCAGCGCGCGACGTTTCTGATTGATGCAGCGGGCAATGTTGTTCGGGTTTGGCCAAAGGTCAAAGTCCCCGGTCATGCCGAAGAGGTATTGGAAGCCGTCAAAGCGCTTTAAGCGGTCTTTTGTTGCTGGCCAATTTTATGGGCAAGCCCCGCTTCGATGAAAGCATCAATATCACCATCCAGAACACCTTGAGCATTGCCTTTTTCCACTTGGGTTCTTAGGTCTTTGACCATCTGGTACGGATGCAGCACATAGGATCGGATCTGGTTGCCCCAGCCGATTTCGGTTTTGCCCGAGGCGTTAGCGCTGGCTTCTTCTTCGCGCCGTTGCAACTCCAATTCATAAAGACGGGCTTTGAGCATATTAAACGCCGTGGCGCGATTGCGATGCTGTGACCGATCGTTCTGACACTGCACCACAATATTGGTGGGCAAATGGGTGATGCGGATGGCGCTGTCTGTTTTGTTGACATGCTGACCGCCAGCCCCGGAGGCGCGATAGGTATCAATCCGCAAATCTTTTTCTTCAATTTCGATTTCAATCGCGTCATCCACTTCAGGATAGACCCAAACCGACGCAAAACTTGTATGGCGGCGCGCCGAACTATCATAGGGCGATATTCGCACGAGCCGATGCACCCCCGATTCTGTTTTCAGCCAACCATAAGCATTTTCACCACTGATTTTCATGGTCACTGATTTAATACCCGCTTCTTCGCCAGGGCTTTCTTCGATATAGTCGATTTTATAGCCTTTATGCTCACTCCAGCGGGCATACATCCGTTGCAGCATTTCCGCCCAATCCTGCGCCTCTGTTCCGCCAGCCCCGGCATTGATCTCAAGAAAGCAATCATTGCCATCGGCCTCGCCTGAAAGCAGGCTTTCCAATTGACGACGAGCCGCTTCGGCTTCTAAGACCGTCAGGCTAGCCTCTGCTTCTTTAACAATGTCTTGATCCCCTTCTTCTTCACCCATGGCGATCAATTCAATGGCTTCTTCAAGGTCGGTTTCCATTTGAACGAAGCCACCGATAAGGCGATCAAGGCGGTTTTTTTCGCGCATCACCGATTGTGCTTTTTCTTGATCATCCCAAAGCGATTGATCTTCGGCGGCGACGTTTAATTCCTCAAGCCTCGCCATGGCGCTATCCATGCCGATATGCTGGCGCAACAAATCAAGGCTGGCGCGGATATTGGTGACTTTATGTTCGGTTTCGGCTTGCATGGTTATTTCCGTGGCATTGGCTTAAAAGACTGAAGGCTTCAGCAGGATAAAGCGTTAATACAACCCCTGCAATGGTTGTGCAACTGCTCTGGCCTTTGCGCCGGGCACATCAATGATGCTAATGCTCTCGCCTTGATCCAAGGGACGCTGACCGGGCTTGAACGCTTCGATGATGACGTTTTTCTCGCCTTCTTGGCTGCGCTCACCGGTCAAAGCATCGATGGGGAAAAGATTGACCCCTTCGGGACGGCGGAACGGAATGGCCGGCTGCCCTATCATTGCTTGTTTGATAAATTGCGCAAAAATTGGCACTGCCGCCGAAGAGCCTGTCTCTCTTTTTCCAAGCGGTCTTGGCGTGTCATAGCCAACATAAACCCCAACCACCAGATCAGGCGTAAAGCCCACAAACCAAGCATTGGTGTTGTCGTTGGTGGTGCCGGTCTTCCCGGCCAAAGCAAATCCCGTATTGCCAATGCGTCGACCTGTGCCTCGGCTGATCACCCCTTCCATCATCGACACCATTTGATAAGCAGACGCCGGGTCTGTGACTTCAATTCGGTCATCCGGGATGGGCGGCGGCATTTGATCCGCCATCGGCTTGGTCACCGCGCAATCATTACAGAGTCGCTGATCCAGTTTAATCACGGTCTTGCCATAACGATCCTGCACGCGGTCAACCAAGGATGGTGTGATGCGCCGCCCGCCATTGACCACCATGCCATAGGCCGCGGTGAGTTTGATCAAAGTGGTCTCACCCGCGCCAAGCGACATTGACAATAAAGACGGCATATCATCATCAATGCCAAATTTTTTGGCGTAATCCTGCACCCGATTCATCCCGATGGCCATGGCAAGCCGCGCCGTCATCAAGTTGCGCGATTGCTCAATCCCCTGCCTCATGATGCTAGGGCCATAAAATTTGCGGGTATAGTTGGAGGGCTTCCATTTGGGCATCCCCGGCCCTTGATCAACCACCAAAGGCGCATCCAAAATCCGCGTGGTCGGTGAAAACCCGTGGTCAAGCGCCGCCAAATACACAAATGGCTTAAAGGCCGATCCCGGTTGGCGTTGGGCTTGAGTGGCGCGGTTGAATTCACTATCCCGAGCGTTATAGCCCCCCACCATCGCCAACACCCGGCCGGTATGAGGGTCTAGCGCGATCAATGCGCCTTCCACGTCAGGCCGCTGCCCTAAAGCCCATATATCGTCATCAAATTGCACGCCATCTTTCAGCCGCGCCACGCGATCAGGAACATGCTGAGGCCGCTGCACCATGATCACATCACCAATATTGAGCGCTTGCCGAAGCGACGTAATCTCTGGCGGGCGTATCCCATTGGCGCGGCGCGGCGGGTAAGCCCAATCCGCCAGCACGAAAGGTATCCGCCCTGATTCAAGCCGTGCCTCCGGCTCATCACTTCCATTGGGTTCATCGTGATAAACCAAAACCCCCGCTTCTTGCTTACCGACCGTGACCACCACCGCCGGATACCGATTGGCCTGCATGGTCTTGGCATATTCAGCAAGGGTTTTGTCGATTTCACCATTAATCGCTGTTTGCCCCAAAGCGCCGCGCCAGCCTTGGCGTTTATCCAAAGCTTCAAGCCCTTCAATCATGGCTTGATCCGCAAGCGCCTGGAGTTTTGGATCAAGCGTTGTGCGAATGGATAAGCCGCCGGTGTAGAACATTTGATCACCAAAATATTCCGTCATTTGACGGCGAACTTCTTCTGCAAAATAAGGCGCATCCGCACCATCCACGCCAGACCGCGGGCGCAGGGTGATGGGGTCTTTTTGCGCGGCGATCATTTCCGCAAAAGTGATATGGCCGTTGTCATGCATTTGTTCCAGCACCCAATTGCGGCGAGCGATGGCGGCTTTATATTTGCGAATGGGGTGATAATTATTCGGCGCTTTTGGCAAAGCGGCTAAATACGCCATTTCGGCTAATGTCAATGTATCGAGCGATTTATCAAAGTAATTGAGCGCCGCCGCCGCCACGCCATAACTGCCCATGCCGAGGTAAATTTCATTCAAGTAAAGCGCCAGCAATTGATCTTTGCTGAAGGCCAATTCCATCCGAATAGCAAGAATAGCCTCTTTGATTTTGCGGGTGAAAGACACTTCATTGGTGAGCAAAAAATTCTTTGCCACCTGCTGGGTGATGGTTGACGCGCCAACAGGCCGCCGTCCGGTGCCGTAATTGACGATATTGGTCATCACAGCGCGCATCAAAGCCACGGGGTCTACCCCGGGGTGGTTATAGAAATTCTTATCTTCTGACGATAAAAACGCTGTGATCAGCGGCTCAGGCATTTCCGTGACCGGCACAAACACACGTTTTTCCGTGGCGTATTCCGCCAGAAGCGCGCCATTGCCTGCATGAACACGCGTCATCACCGATGGTTCGTATTGCGCCAATTGCCGATAATCGGGCAGGTCACGCCCATATTCCCAAAACGCCCATAACACCGCGCCTATGCCTGTAATGACGCCAATCAAGCCAAGGGTGAACACAAAAGCCACAAACCGCCAAAAGAAGGATTTTTTCTTCTTCGGCGGGGTTTCTTCTGGGGGAAGATGTTGATCGGTTTCTTCTGTGGTCATAAGGATCGTTTTGGCTGTGTGTATTAAATGTATCTAATTAAAGGTAAGTTAACGTTAAGAAAATGGCATTTCTATGAAATTGTGGCCTTTCGGCAAATAAGATTGACGGCTCGCCCCCAATGTTTGGTGTTGTGTTTGACGTTGTGTATGACGTTCAACCCTTATTGATATTATCGAGATACAACACCACCGCCCGGGTGATGCGTGCCATCAAATCCTTTCGATATGAGGTGCTTTTCAGGTTTTTTTCATCATTGCGATTGGTCAAAAACCCCATTTCAATAAGCACCGACGGAATGTCTGGTGATTTCAGCACCGCGAAGCCAGCAAAACGATGGCCGCGCTTCGGCGTTGGCAATCCGCTCATTTCATCAATAATGGCTTTCGCCAAGATTGATGATTGATTCATCGATTCACGCTGAAACATGCTCAACAACGCGGTGGTCACCAAAGGATCGGTGGTGCCAAGGTCAGGTCCGCCAATCAAATCCGCCTTGTTCTCACGCGAGGCGAGCAATGCCGCCTCTTTATCCGATGCGGTTTCTGAGAGTGTGAAGACCGAAACGCCCCGGGCTTTTTTATTTTCTGCGGCATCGGCATGCAGGGAAATAAAAATATCCGCCTTTTGGTCGCGCGCCAATTGTATTCGTTTGCGCAATTTGTGATAGACATCGGTATCGCGCGAAAGAATGGCTCTTATGCGGCCTGTCGCATTGAGTTGCCGTGCCAATTCCTTGGCCGCTCGGAGCGTCACGTCTTTTTCTTTTTGCCCACTATAGCCAATCGCGCCTGGATCCTTGCCGCCATGCCCCGCGTCAATAAACACCACCCATTTGTCGTTCTGATCGGCATAATTTTGAACCGTTACCGCTGATCGCGCGGGCGCATTGGAAAGCGTTTCCCCTCTAAGTTGGGCGGGCTTTGGCCACGGCAACAGCAAGCCATTGGCATCACGTTCAGGCCATGTTTCTTGAGGAATAAACGGACGCTTCGTTGGCATCAACATGGCGGTTTGTTCCGCCGACTCTTGTTCGATGGTTAAGGCCAGCGGTTTGTTTTGATGGGCTTGCAACGCACGAGCCGCGAGGCGGTAAGCCGTCTCACCCCGATCCAGCAAATCAATCACCATGCGATGGCCTGACTCATTCGGCGGCAAGCGGAAAATACGCACCGGCGCGGCGGGCGAGGACAATTCCAAAACCAAGCGTGATGTTGAAGGGTTCGGCACACCATAACGAAACCCGCGGATCGGCGGCGTTTGCAATGACCCTGATGCGCCGCGACCATCAGCCCGCCATTTCAGCGGAGGAAAATCCAACACCAAGCGATAAGGATCGGTGAGTAAGAGCATCGAGACATCCGCCGGATCTTGGGTTTCCACCACCAATCGTGCCGCTTCGTTATTCTCAATAAAGACCGTGCCTGTTCGCAATCCTGTGATGGCGTTTTCAGCCCAAGCGGTTGCCATTGAAAGGCCAACCGAACCTGCCACCATAAGGATCATCAGAACACGCCTGATCATGATCAATCTACCCATCATTGCTCTTGGGTTAGTCATATAACAGCCCTTGGCAATTGTGAAGGCTGGAGCGGTATCGAAACCATCTTCATCGTGACACCCGCGCTTTATGGGCAAGAGTATAATTTTCGACAAATCAATTGTAAGAAACCGCCATTGGCATTATATTCATCATTGAGTTTCTACATTATGGCTAAATTTCAACGATTTTAGCCATTGCAAAATAACCGTGTCGCGCCGCGTATCATGGCTTGCAACAGATAAATTGCATGACCACTAGGGTATAGGCCACGCGACTGAGTTGTAACCGGGTGTCAGCACCTGCGCTAATGGCCTCAGAAACATCCCATTAGAGCAGCATCAAACTGAACACCCAGATCGAAAGTTGATGCCATGCCCGTGGCCATGAATTTGAGAGGGATGCAATCATCGGCAGGTCTTGCCGTGGCGCCCGCTGTTTATGGATTGATGGGTCATGGATCATCCCATAACCATCTGTTGACTTCACTTTTGCCGGAACGGGTGCAAATGCCCACGTTCCTTGTGCAATCTTGGGGGGGAACAGAAGAAAGTTTATCCCATGACCAAAAAACTACTGATCGACGCTCGTCAGAGCGACGAGACTCGTGTTGTCCTTCTGAACAATAATAAGATCGAGGATTTTGACTACGAAACCAGCCATCGCAAACAACTCAAAGGCAATATCTATCTCGCACGAGTAACAAGGGTCGAACCGTCCCTGCAAGCAGCCTTTGTGGAATATGGTGGCAACCGTCAAGGTTTCCTCGCCTTCAGCGAAATCCATCCTGATTATTACCGAATTCCGGTTGAAGACCGGGAAAAACTGCTCGCGGAAGAAGCCGATCGCGTGGCCTCTGACCGCGACGACGATGACGCCGGTGAAAGTCCCGATGCTGAAAGCGCCGAAACTGAAAATGATGACGCTGCTGAAGCCATTGCTGCTGATGCCAATGCCGAAGAAACCATTTCTGTCGACATAAGCGACGCCTCAGATGAAGATCAGGCTCATGCCAAAGACGCGCCTGCTGATGATCATGCCGAAGAGGACAGCCACGGCGATGGCGATGATGATGAACGCGAAGCCCGCCGCCGGTTTTCGCGCATCAGCCGTCATTACAAAATCCAGGAAGTGATCTCACGGCGCCAGATCATGCTGATTCAAGTGGTCAAAGAAGAACGCGGCAATAAAGGCGCGGCGCTGACCACTTATCTGTCTTTGGCCGGTCGTTATTGCGTGCTGATGCCCAACACGCTTCATGGCGGCGGCGTTAGCCGGAAGATCAGCAACCCCGCCGATCGCAAAAAACTAAAGACCATCGTCAATAGCCTTGAAGTGCCAAAAGGCATGGCGGTGATTGTTCGCACCGCAGGTTCAAAGCGCACGAAAGCGGAAATCACGCGCGATTTCACCTATCTGATGCGGCAATGGGATGACATCCGCAGCCTTACCATGGAAAGCACCGCGCCGGCGATGATCCACGAAGAAGGCAATTTGATCAAACGCGCCATTCGCGATCATTACTCCCCCGATGTAGATGAAATTTTGGTCGAAGGCGCCGACGCTCATAAAGCGGCTAAGACTCACATGAAAAACCTGATGCCCAGTCATGTGAAAAAAGTGAAAGCTTACGATGATGAGGCGCATCCTCTGTTTCAGCGTTATCAGGTGGAAACCATGCTTTCTGCCATGCATGATCCGCAAGTGGTGCTTAAATCAGGCGGTTATCTGGTAATCAACCAAACCGAAGCGCTGGTCGCCATTGACGTCAATTCAGGCCGCGCCACTCGTGAACGCAACATCGAAGAAACCGCGCTGAAAACCAATCTTGAAGCCGCCGAAGAAATTGCCCAGCAATTGCGCCAGCGCGATTTGTCCGGCTTGGTGGTGATTGATTTCATCGACATGGAAAGCAATCGCAATCAGCATCAAGTGGAACGCAAACTCAAAGATGCCCTGCGTAATGATCGCGCGCGCATCCAAGTGGGCAGCATCAGTCAATTTGGTTTGCTGGAAATGTCCCGCCAACGCTTGCGGCCTTCTTTGGCGGAATCGGTGACGAATATCTGCCCTCATTGCAACGGCACAGGTCGCGTACGTTCGGTTGAATCCGCCGCCCTTCAAGTGTTGCGTAGCATTGAAGCCGAAGCCTTAAAAGGCAAAGGCCAAGACCTTCGCGTCTTTATGAATAGTGAAATCGCGCTGTATATCCTCAACCATAAGCGTGATTTAATCGTGGCATTGGAAAGCCGGTTCTCGATTAGCATTGCCCTTGAACAAGACAACAGCCTGATCGCCCCTGAGGTAAGATTTGGCGATCAAGGCGAGGCGGAAGCCAAACATCAAGACAACAATCGCGACAATGGCCGCCGCAATCGGCGCGGCAAACCGCAAAATGACCGCAACAGAACCGAACAATCCCCCAATCAGCCCTCATCGGAAGACGAAGACACGTCCTCTGCTGATCCGTCTGGTCACCCGAAAGCAGAAGATGGTGAGGCCAGCGATGACGATAAACCGCGCCGCCGCCGTCGCCGTGGCAAACGTGGCGGCAGACGTCGGGGGCGCCGTGATGGTGCGGATCAACATCAAGATGGTGAAGATCAAAACCTCAGCACAGATGATGCCTCAGACAGCCCCGCTGATGAAGCTTCTAGTCCAGATCAACAGCGTGATGACGCTGAAGACAGCAACGCCGCATCCACCAAGAAACCACGCCGCTCACGGCGGAAATCTAAAGATGCTGATGCTGACAAAACCGAATCAACAGCAGAAAACACGCAAGCGGTTGTAGAGGCAAGCGAAGATCAGCCTGACGATAAACCTGCCGCCAAGAAAGCCAAAAAAGCCGCAAAGAAGGTAAAGAAAGCCAAGGCAAAAGCAGAGGCGCCGGCAACAACCGATGCCGATGGTGACAAGCCGCAGGCAAAAAAGAAGGCGAAAAAAGCCAAGAAAGGCAAAAAAGCCGCGTCAGGTGCGGATAGCAACCCGGTTAAGGACAAAGCCCCTCAAGCCAAGGGTGATGATCAGGCTGCTGATCAGAACAACCCTCGTGAGGCGGCCAGTTCATCGGCGGTCAATGTCATCAATGTCAATGACGTCGCGCCAGCCTCTAAGAAAAAAGGATGGTGGAGTTAATCCGCCATCCCATTTCTTGATGCGCTTCAAGCGAGCGTCTTAGGTGTTGTTTTGAACCCAGGCGGTGATGTTTTTCGCCGCCTGTTTCATTTCTTCCGATGTGCCAGCAAAACTCAGCCGAATGGCGAGATGCCCTTCTTCGGTGTCAAAATCAACGCCGGGCGTGGTGGCCACATTAGCCTCATTGAGCAAACGATCCGCCAAGATCACGCTATCATTGCTGATGGCGCTGGTATCGGCATAGATGTAAAACGCCCCTTCAGCCGGCGCCACATTGCCCAAAAACTTCTCCGGCAAGTGATCAAGCAAGATGTCACGATTGATGCGGTATCGGTCAACATGACCCGCCAATTCTGCAAGCGCGGCTTCATCAGTAATCGCGGCGGTGGCGGCGATTTGCGATAAAGTCGGCACTGAAATCACGCAATTCTGCGTCAAGCGATCCAGCGGATCGACCAAATCTTCAGGCACAATCATCCAGCCCACGCGATGACCGGTCATGGAAAAATATTTTGAAAAAGAATTCACCACAATCGCTGAAGATGAAGTTTCCAACGCGCAACTGTGATCAACGCCAAAGGTGATGCCATGGTAAATCTCATCGGAAATAAGCCGCACCCCATTGGCATCGCACCAACGGGCAATGGCGGCGAGTTCTTCAGGTTTAAGCACAACCCCTGTGGGATTCGATGGGCTGGCTAAAATCAATCCATCCGGGCGCGGCGACAGGGCTTCTAAATCGTCAAGACGCGGCACCCAATTTTGCGCTGAACGTGCCGGCAAATCAACAGTTTCCAAACCCACCGATTTCATCAAGTTGCGATAAGCGGAATAACCCGGATTGGTCATGGCAATGCGATCCCCTGCATCAAAACAGGTCAGAAACGCCATGGCAAAACCCATGGATGAGCCTACCGTCACCATCACCCGTTCGGGGTCAATATCAAGATCATACCAACGCTTATAGTGGCGCGCGATGCCGCGGCGCAAAGGCGTCATGCCTGTTGAAAGCGTGTAGCCATGGCTGGCAGGGTTGCTCAGTGCCGCGACAATCGCTTCCGAGGCTGCTTTCGGGGCACCAGTGGATGGTTGGCCGACTTCGAGATGCATAATCGTGCGATTCATCTCTTCTAAGACAGCGGCTTTGGCCATCACATCCATGACCATGAAAGAGGCAAGATATGAGCGATCGGATCGTTTCAACGCCATAATGACTCCATATTCCTTGGATTAAATTGAAGAAGTTCAGTTTGGGCGTATAGTACAGACATAGGCTTAAGGATCAAATCAAATGTCATGGCTAGACCAAAAATGGAAATTATGGGGCCTCTTGGGCGTGGTGCTGTTTTTAACCTTCCCCCCATCGGCTTATGCCTCAGTCATCCGTGACACTGAAATTGAACATGGGCTGATGAAAATCATCACCCCCATGGCGGCGGAAGCTGGCCTTGATCCTAAGGCGATGAAAGTTCGAGTGGTGATCAACCCTGCCTATAATGCTTTTGTCGCGGGGGATAATATGATCTATGTCCATAGCGGCTTGGTCATCGACGCCGACAATATGCTGGAAGTCGCGGGTGTTTTAGCCCATGAGATTGGCCATATCGCCTCTGGGCATATCCCGCGCCGAAACGAAGTCGTGCAATCCGCCACCATGAACACAATTGTCAGCGCGGTGGCGGCCATGGCGCTGTCAGCATCCGGCAATCCCGATGCCGCGGTGGGGGTGATTGCTGGCGGCACCGATCGCAGTCGCCGCATTATTTTGGCTCGGTCACGCCAAGATGAAGGCGTCGCCGATGAATGGGCGATCAAATTAATGCAAAGCCAAAACCTTTCTCTGCAACCATTGGCCGAAGCGATGCGCCGCTTTGCGTCCCAGCGCAGTTTGCCAGAAAGCCGCCAGTCTGATTATTACCTCACCCATCCCGGCGCCAAAGAACGAAGCGCCGTCTTCCAAGATCATGTCAACACCCAAGAAACCGAACCTGCACAAGAACCTCAATGGATGGCTGATCTGCATCGCCGCATCAAAACAAAATTACTCGGATGGACCACCCCACCTAAAACGACGATTGCCGCCACCATCAATCAATCCGATGAAGCCGCGCTTTACCAACAAGCCATTGCCTATTATCGCCTATCGGATTTGACCACCGCTATTGAGCATATGGATCGGTTGCTGGCGATGACCCCCAACAATCCATATTATTGGGAATTTTATGGCGATCTTCATCTTTCCTCTGGACTGTCCGAGGCCGCGGTTGCGGCTTATGAAAAGGCGCTTGGCTTGCTAAAAGATCAAAGCCCTGATCCCGTCAATCAAGGGCAGATATACTTATCCATGGGGCGAGCCTTGATGATCAAAGGGGACGATGACGCAAAGGCGGCGGCGGTCAACGCGCTTGAGCAAGCTCATCTCGAAGAACCTGAATGGGCCTTTGTGAAGCGGCAATTGGGCATTGCCTATGGCAAAATTGGTCGTTTCGCCGCCGCCGATTTGATCTTGGCGGAAGAAGCGTTGCTATCGGGCAATAATGAACTTGCGGTGAGGCTCGCCAAACGTGTATCCAGTCATGACGATGCCTCTGCTGTACAAAAACAATTGGCGGCGGATATTATTGGTCAATCCAAATAGCATAGACCGCGCCAAAAAATTCAACCTCCTCGATAAAGGAAACTGAAATGCCAAATGCTGACAATCAACCCAACGACAAACCAACACGGTCTTCTTATGGGCCAACACGGTCTTCTTATGGGGCTTTAGCCATTGCAGCAGTAGCAGGGGTTGCGCTGATTGGCGGGATCGGCATTGGCATGACCCAAAACAACAATAGCAATGCCACCAATCAGCAAATCGAAGAATATATCCGCAACAATCCGGAACTGATTATTGAGGTCTTGACGCAATATTCGAGAGACCGTGAAAAAGCCGACCAACAGCAGGGCATTAATCTTGTCAAATCAGGCAATGACCTGACGGTGATGGGCAATCCTGATGGCGACGTCACAATTTACGAATTTTCAGATTACAATTGCGGCTATTGCAAACGCAGCTTTGCCAGCCTGATGAATGTCATCAAATCTGATGGCAATATCCGCGTGGTGATCAAAGAATTTCCAATTTTAGCGGATTCTTCTGTCACCGCCGCGCGCCTCACCATGGCCGCCGCCGAACTTGGTCAATTTGAAGCTCTGCACACAGAATTGATGTTATGGCCGGGGCGGTTGGATGAGCGAGCCTTTGATGCCATCCTTGCCAATGTGGGGCTGGAGCGCAAAACACTCGAAGCCATCATCGCCAAAGGTGAGATTGACGCCCGTATTCAGCAAAACCGACAAGCGGCTTCTGCTCTTAATATCAACGGCACGCCCGGGTTTATCATTGGCGATGCCGTGATCCCGGGCGCGATTGACCAAAATGAACTGGCGCGGTTGGTGGCCGAAGCACGAAAAAACAACCGTCAATAACCCATCATGAAGCCATGACAGCATGACTTTTGGCTGTTATACTATCACCCAGAGGAAATCATATGTCTGATCAACGTGAAATTTTGGTGTTGAATGGCCCGAATCTGAACCGTCTTGGCAGCCGCGAGACGTCAATCTACGGCACCACCACCTTAGCCGATATTGAAGCCATGTGCCGCGATGAAGCCGCCAAGCATGGGTTTGAGTGTCGGTTTTTCCAATCCAATGACGAAGGCGCGCTGGTCAGCGCCATCCATCAAGCGATTGACGATGGGGTTGCTGGGATTGTCATCAACGCTGGGGCTTATACCCACACTTCCGTGGCGTTGCATGACGCCTTGTCGATGGTGGCCGTTCCGGTTGCTGAAGTGCATATTTCCAACATCTACAAGCGCGAAGAATTCCGCCATCATTCTTTTATCAGCCCTGCGGCCACTGGCATTATTGCTGGCTTTGGTCCGGCTACTTATTGCCTTGCGATCGCGGCGATCGCATCCTCACGTTAAGGAGAAGTTCAAAATGCCCACTAAGAAAACCAACACCACGGCATCTTCGGGATCAGCCTTTGTACAAGAACTCGCCGATATCCTTGAAAGCGCCGGCTTGGTGGAATTGGAATATGAAACCGAGGAAATTAGCATCCGGCTGTCGCGCGCGTCATCCGTTGCTGCTCCGGTGATGACCGCCGCTCCTGCTGTTGCTCCCGCCGCTCCGGTGGCCGCCCCAGCCGCCGCTTCACCAGCCGACACGCCTGCTGTTGATATTGCCAATCATCCCGGCGCGGTCACCTCGCCAATGGTTGGGACGGCCTATCTGGCGCCCGAACCGGGAGCCAGCGATTTCGTCAAAGAAGGCGAAAGCGTCAAAGAAGGCCAAACCTTGTTGATCATTGAAGCCATGAAAGTCATGAATCCGATCACCGCGCCGAAATCAGGCGTGGTTAAATCCATCATCATTTCCAATGCTCAACCCGTTGAATATGGTGAAGTTTTGGTCATCATTGAGTAATCCCATCAGAATTCAGAATGCTATGCCTGTTGCGGAGTAAGTTGAAAGAGGATCGCCGATGATCAAAAAAATTCTAATTGCCAACCGTGGTGACGTTGCCCTTCGTGTTTTACGGGCCTGCCGTGATATGGGCATTGAGACCGTCGCGGTTCATTCCACCGCCGACGCTGATGCCATGCATGTCCGCCTTGCTGATGAAAGTGTTTGCATCGGCGGCGCGCCTTCAAGCGTATCCTACCTGAACGTCCCAGCAATCATCTCCGCCGCCACCATCACTGGCGCTGACGCCATCCATCCCGGCGTTGGGTTTTTATCCGAGAACGCCGATTTCGCTCGCGTGGTGCAAGCCCATGGCTTGATCTTCATCGGGCCAAAAATTGAGCATATCACCGCCATGGGCGATAAAGTTGAAGCCAAGCGCACCGCCGCCGCTAGTGGCCTGCCGCTTGTGCCCGGCTCCGATGGCGCGGTGGATAGCCTTGACGCCGCCAAGAAGGTTGCCCAAGAAGTTGGCTATCCTGTGCTGGTGAAAGCAGCATCCGGCGGCGGTGGCCGCGGGATGAAAGTTGCGGCTTCGGCTGACCATTTATCCGAGGCGTATTCGTCTGCCCGCAGCGAAGCCAAGGCCGCCTTTGGTGATGACACGGTTTACATCGAACGTTACCTCGACAACCCCCGGCATATTGAGGTGCAAATTGTTGCCGACAGCCATGGCAATGTGATCCATCTCGGCGAACGCGAATGTTCAGTGCAACGCCGCCATCAGAAATTGCTTGAAGAAGCCCCATCCCCTGTTTTGTCAGACGATCAGCGTCATCAAATCGGCACCACCGCCGCCAACGCCGCCGCCCAAATGGGCTATCTTGGCCTCGGCACCATGGAATTTCTTTATGAGAATGGGGAGTTTTTCTTCATTGAGATGAACACCCGTCTTCAAGTGGAACACCCGATCACCGAAGAAATCACCGGCATTGATCTGGTCTGCGAGCAAATTCGCATCGCCTCTGGTGAGCCGTTATCGGTCACCCAAGATCAGGTTAAGTTCAAAGGCCATGCCATTGAATGCCGCATCAACGCCGAACACCCTGAAACCTTTTTCCCAACCCCTGGAACGGTGACCAATTTTCACGCCGCGGGAGGGCCTGGGGTGCGCGTCGATAGTTTCCTTTATTCGGGTTACGCGATCCCGCCTTATTACGACAGCCTTGTGGCCAAATTGGTGGTTTATGGTGATGACCGTGAGCATTGCTTGGCGCGATTGCGGCGGGCGCTGGATGAATGCATCATTGAGCCGATGCCAACTTCGCTTGATTTGCATCGCCGCTTGGTCAACGACAAGGATATCATCAGCGGCAATTACACCATCCGCTGGCTTGAAGAAGACTTCCTGAACAAGAACAAATAAACCCGGCGCTGTTTTCGGATGAGGCGTTTCAATAGAAACCCTGCTCGCCTCTTGATCGCTTCACCAGAACGCGGCATCCTATTCTGATGTATGTGATGTCGCCTGAAACCCTGATCAAGGCTTATGCCATTGGCGTCTTTCCGATGGCCGAAGCCCATGATGATGAGCGCGTCTTCTTTGTCGACCCACAACAACGCGGCATCTTGCCTTTAGATGAAGTGCATATCCCTCGCAGCCTAAAAAAGCGGGTGCGGCAAGCCCCTTATCACGTCACCATCAACCAAGCCTTTGACGCGGTGATTGATGGGTGCCGAGCAATCACGGAAACCCGCCACGAAAGTTGGATCAATCCCACCATTCGGCAACTTTATGTTGCGCTCCACAAACTTGGTTTCGCCTATTCGATTGAGGTCTGGCAAGGCAAAGGGGATAACCGCGTATTGGTGGGCGGGCTTTATGGCGTTGCTTTAGCGGGTGCTTTTTTTGGCGAATCGATGTTTAGCCGCGCCACTGACGCGTCTAAAATCGCTCTTGTTCATCTGATGGCGCGCTTGAAAGCCGGAGGCTTTGTCTTGCTCGATACGCAATTTAGCAATCCTCACCTCGAACAATTTGGCGTTATTGAAATCCCCCGCGAGGAATTCCGCAACAAATTAGCCGAAGCGTTAGAATGTGATGCCCGTATGCCGTTGGATGACGATGCCAGCGCGATGGTTCAATCTTTTTTGCAGGCCAGAACCGAGACGTCATAAACCGGATGCTCCAGCGCGTTTAACGCTGGGCTAGATGCGAACATCCACCCGGAAAAAATAGGCGGCTCCAACACCTCACCCAGGTGATTGATATTGCGAATTTCCATCAAAGCCGCGTGTTCAGGCGCCATGGTCGGCGGCCGATAGGTGCAAGCATGAACGATGATCTGAAGCGAGCCAAATTGATCAGGCTGACCCACCGCCACGTCTAGGGTTGAAATGCGAGCGGTAATTTTATCAAGCGCTTGCAATTGAGCGCCAGCGCCAAAAAGCCATTTGTTGTCTTCTGCGGCTAACGGGAATACCGCCGCCATCACAAAAAGCAAGGCCAAAGGCTTTAAGATCAATCTAAAGGAGCGAAAATTAATTGCTGCCACCACCGGAGAACACCGCCTTGCCCAGAAGGTCCGTCAAATTCACCGGATCACGGGTATCAAAAATCACCGCACCTGATTGAAGAAAATCTTCTTCAAAACCCGGCAGAATATCAACATGATTGCCGCCAAGCAATGACGACGCCGCGATCCGTGCCGCGCTATCGACCGGCAATGAAATGCGCTCATCCACCGCGATCATGACGGTTGCGCCATAGGTTTTGGGATTAAGCGTGGTGTCGATCACTTTGCCGACTTTGATGCCCGAAATTCGGACGTCATCGCCAATATTCAGGCCGCCAATAGCCCCGAATTCTGCCTTTAGTATCAGGCCATCGGAAGATTGGATATTGGTTACCGCATAAGCCATCCACAAAAACACCCCAGCGACGATCAAAACAACAGCGCCCATAACGGTTTCGATGGTGTTGCGGGTCATCTTATCCTCCGTGATCTTTGGCCGGTCTTGTCTTTGATGAACGACAGGCGTTATTCGGGCTTCCACGCCTCATAATCACCCGTGGCTTTTTTGCGCTGACCACCTGACAAAAGATGACCAGAAGGCCGATGGGCGTAAATTGTCCCCGTTAAATTCGGCAGGTGATCTTTTTGCCAATCGCGGCGAGCGTAGCCTTCGGCGGGCGGTGGTAATTCTTCGGTATGATGCAACCAACCATGCCAATCCGGTGGGATTTTGCTGGCTTCTGGTTGACCATCATAGATCACAAAACGCTTCAAAGACCCATTCCGTTGGGGCTTGCGGCCTTGGTAATATCGGTTGCCATATTGGTCCGTGCCGACATGACTGGCGCTCAAGGAAATCAGCAAATTGGAAATGAATTGCATGGGTGATCCTCTTATCCCTTAAGATTATCAATGATGATCAAACTCAGTCATTGATCATCATGCCCCGAATGAGACGATACATCAATACATCATGGCCCGATAAGAAGCAATGTTCTGTCTAAATTGGCTTTTCATTTTTGCATGATTTTATGCTGAAAAATAAAGAGGCTTATTTTGACCTCCCAGAAATAAAGCGGTTCTGGGAAGTCAACCGCATTAAGTACATTTTTATCAAAAAAAATTCACAAATTGGACATATTCCTGCTTGGCATGATGCCCCAATATCATGTAGTTTAGTGTTATTCAAATACAACATATGGTTAAAAAGGGGAGGATTGCCCTTTTTTATTCCACATTATTTTGTCGCCAAACACATAAAAAACAAAGGTATGCCAGATGAAATTAACTCGCCACTTCACGAAACCAGATGCCTCTCCTTATGACGCCATTGGCTGGACGTTTTCGACCAGTGAAATTCGCAATCCCGATGGGACGATTGTGTTCAAGGCCGACAATGTTGAGGTACCAGAACATTTTTCTCAAGTGGCGACCGATATTCTGGCGCAAAAGTATTTCCGTAAAGCTGGTGTTCCCGCGCGCTTGAAGAAAGTCGAAGAAAGCACGGTCCCATCTTGGCTTTGGCGTTCTGTGGCTGATGAAAAAGCCTTGAAAGACCTACCTGAAGCGGAACGTTATGTGGGCGAATCCTCCGCCAAGCAGGTTTATGATCGTTTGGCAGGCACTTGGACCTATTGGGGCTGGAAGGGCGGCTATTTTTCATCGGAAGCCGACGCTCAAACTTATTATGATGAAATGCGCTATATGCTGGCCATGCAGATGGCGGCGCCGAATTCACCGCAATGGTTCAACACCGGTTTGCATTGGGCCTATGGCGTTGATGGTGCTGGCCAAGGCCATTACTATGTTGATTTCGAGACCGGCAAACTGACCCGCTCCAAATCAGCCTATGAACATCCTCAGCCGCACGCTTGCTTCATCCAGTCGATTGATGACGACCTTGTTAATGAAGGCGGCATCATGGACCTTTGGGTGCGTGAAGCGCGTTTGTTCAAATATGGGTCTGGCACTGGCACCAATTTCTCTCGCTTGCGCGGGGAGAACGAACCGCTGGCTGGCGGCGGCAAATCCTCTGGCTTGATGAGTTTCTTGCGGATTGGTGACCGTGCGGCTGGCGCGATCAAATCCGGCGGAACCACACGTCGCGCCGCTAAAATGGTAACGGTTGATGTCGACCATCCCGATATCGTCAAATATGTTGACTGGAAAGTGGTGGAAGAACAAAAAGTGGCCGCGCTTGTTGCGGGGTCTAAATTGGCGCATGTTCACATGAACGCTGTGATGGCGGCTTGCACCGATGACAGCGTTGCTGTGGCTGATCGCTATTCTGCCAAAACCAACAAAGGGTTGAAGAAAGCCATCATCGCGGCACGCAAATCGATGATCCCGGAAAACTACATTCAGCGGGTTATTCAATTCGCCGAGCAAGGGTTCACCGAAATCGAGTTTAAGACCTATGACACCGATTGGGATTCCGAAGCCTATATGACGGTTTCAGGTCAAAACTCCAACAACTCGGTTCGCGTCACCAATGACTTTTTGCAAAAGGTTTTGGACAACAGCGATTGGGATTTGATTCGCCGCACCGATGGCGAAGTCAGCGAACGCGTCAATGCCAAAGACCTCTGGGATAAAATTGCCTATGCCGCTTGGGCTTGCGCTGATCCAGGCCTGCAATACGACACCACCATCAACGAATGGCACACTTGCCCTGAAGGTGGCCGCATCAACGCGTCAAACCCATGTTCAGAATATATGTTCCTTGACGACACGGCGTGTAACCTTGCGTCGCTGAACCTGATGCAATTCCGCAACGCCGATAAGTCGTTCAACATCGAAGCCTATGAACATGCCTGTCGGTTCTGGACATTGACGCTGGAAATTTCTGTGCTGATGGCGCAATTCCCATCAAAAGAAATCGCTCAACTGTCCTATGACTACCGCACCCTTGGCCTTGGCTATGCCAATATTGGCGGCTTGCTGATGGCGGCGGGGTATTCCTATGACAGCGATGAAGGGCGCGCCATTTGCGCGTCTCTGACCGCGATCATGACCGGCACGGCCTATGCCACCTCTGCTGAGATTGCCAGCGAACTTGGGGCGTTTCCTCGCTATGCGGAAAACGCTGACCATATGCTTCGCGTCATCCGCAACCATCGCCGCGCCGCTCATGGTGAAACCGATGGTTATGAAGACCTGTCTGTCTTGCCCGTGGCGTTGAAGTCTGCCGATTGCCCTGACGCGCGTCTGCCTGAAGCCGCCGCCGCCGCATGGGACAAAGCCCTTAGCCTTGGTGAAAAACACGGCTATCGCAACGCGCAATCCACGGTGATCGCACCAACCGGCACCATCGGCTTGGTGATGGATTGCGACACCACGGGGATTGAACCTGATTTTGCCATCGTCAAATTCAAGAAATTGGCCGGCGGCGGTTACTTTAAGATCATCAATCGCGTGGTGCCAGAAGCGCTGGAAAATATGGGTTATAACGCCGATCAGATCGACGATATTATCCGCTACGCGGTGGGGCATGGAAGTCTTGAGAAATGCCAATCGGTCAGCATCAATGCGCTGAAAGACAAAGGTTTTACCGATGACATTCTCACCAAACTTGCCGCGTCGTTGAAATCTGCCTTTGACATTAAATTCGCGTTTAATCGCTTTAGCCTTGGTGATGATTTCTGCCGCGATGTGCTGGGCTTTACCGATGCGCAATTGAACGATTTCAGTTTTGATATGCTGGCCGCTCTTGGCTTCAGCAAAGAAGAAATTGAACACGCCAACACCCATGTCTGTGGTGCGATGACGCTGGAAGGCGCGCCGCATCTGAAGGATGAACATCTGCCCGTCTTTGATTGCGCCAATCCTTGTGGCCGTCTCGGCAAACGCTTCCTCAGCGTTGACAGCCATATCACCATGATGGCGGCGGCTCAGCCGTTTATCTCTGGCGCCATCTCCAAGACCATCAATATGCCAAACTCAGCCACGGTCGAAGATTGCGGTGAAGCCTATATGCTGTCATGGCGCTTGGGGATTAAGGCGAACGCGCTTTATCGCGACGGCTCCAAACTCAGCCAGCCTCTATCCGCGGCCTTGGTCGATGATGAAGATATTGATGACGTTGAAGACTTGATGGAAGCACCTGCCGCCGCTCAAGCCACGCAAATCGTCGAGAAAATCGTCGAGCGTTTTGTCACCACCCGTCACCGTCTGCCGCATCGCCGCAAAGGGTACACCCAGAAGGCTGTGGTGGGCGGACATAAAGTCTATCTCCGGACCGGCGAATATGAAGACGGCAAACTTGGTGAATTGTTCATTGATATGCACAAAGAAGGCGCGGCCTTCCGTTCTTTGATGAACAATTTTGCCATCGCTGTTTCCATTGGCCTGCAATATGGCGTGCCGTTGGAAGAATATGTCGAAGCCTTTACCTTCACCCGGTTTGAGCCGCAAGGCATGGTGCAGGGCAATGACATGATCAAGATGTCAACCTCAATCCTTGACTATATCTTCCGCGAATTGGCGATTTCTTACCTTGACCGCAGTGACCTTGGTCACGTTAATCCTGAAGATTTGGATTACGGCACCACCGGCGCAGGCGAAGGGCAATCTGAACTCGCGGACACCCCTGTCAGCAGTGGTTTTGTTCGCAACCGCAATATCGTCATGTTGAGAAGCGCAGGCGGGGGCAACGCCGCTGTCGTGGAAACCGAAGACGATGAAGCAACGCCAACCACCGCTTCAGCGGCAACCGGCACAGCAACCAGCGTGACCACCGGAAGCGCGCAAGCATCATCCAGCGTTGGTGCTGACACCGCCACCCGGGTTCAACAAGCCAAGATGCAAGGGTATGAAGGTGAAAACTGTAGTGAATGCGGCAACTTCACCCTCGTTCGCAACGGCACTTGCCTGAAATGCAACACTTGCGGTTCGACCACGGGTTGCAGTTAAGACTAGACGCCGACCCATCAAACCTTTTAAGAAAGGGTGGGGATAACCCCGCCCTTTTTATTGCCTACCACCGATAAAGGAGACTCTTATGGCTGGAAAAATTGACGCACGCCTTGCTGAATTAGGCATCACCCTGCCGGATGCCCCTGCCCCAGCAGCCAACTATTTGCCCTATGTCATCACCGGCAATCTGGTGATCATCTCTGGTCAGATTCCTATGGAAAATGGGCAACTGGCGATCACCGGCACCGTTGGCGATGGCACCGTGACCGAAGAACACGCCGAAGCCGAAGCCCGCAAATGCGCGATCAACCTTTTGGCGCAGCTGAAATCAGCCTGCGGTGGTGATCTGGATAAGGTCAAGCGTGTGGTCAAATTGGGTGGTTTTGTGGCTAGCCAGCCAAGTTTCACCGCTCAACCCAAAGTCATCAACGCCGCGTCTAACTTGATGGCTGATGTCTTTGGTGAAGCCGGTCAGCATGCGCGTTTTGCGGTTGGTGCCAGCGCCCTACCGCTGGGCTGCGTTGTTGAAATCGAAGGCATGTTTGAAATCTAAAACAGCATCTCTTCTGGCAGGGCGGTAATTTGATTCCCGCCTTGCCGGAAGGTTTTGTCGCGTTACATCATGATCATGGATCAAGAACGCTCAGACACATCCCAACCAACCAACCTTGATTGGCAAATCACGCTTCATGAGCGCATTGACCGTATCCCTGCGGGTGATTGGAATCGTTGCGCGGGCGGGATCAATCCAATGCAATCCCATGGATTTTTGAAGGCGCTTGAAGACAGCCATTCTGCCAGCGCTGAACAAGGCTGGATGCCACGGCACATCACCCTAGAAGATCAAACCGGCCATATCCACGGCGTCATGCCGCTTTACATTAAATCGCATTCCTATGGCGAATATGTTTTTGATCATTCTTGGGCAAACGCTTGGGAACGTGCTGGCGGTCAATATTACCCGAAAGCGCAATCGGCTATTCCTTTTACTCCAGTGCCCGGGCAACGCTTGATGGTCAACAGCCCTGAACCTGACGCTGCTTTTGCCGCCCTCGCCAATGGCGCCATCCAAGCCACGGAAGCCATGGGGCTTTCAAGCCTTCATGTGACGTTTCTTAGCAAGGAAGAAAGCCAAGCCCTCACCGCGCTTGATGAGCAATGGATCATCCGCCATGGCCTTCAATTTCATTGGCATAACCAAGGGTTCAATGGTTTTGACGATTTCCTTGGCTTGATGTCATCGCGCAAACGCAAGACCCTGCGCCGCGAAAGACGGGAAGTGTTGGATTTAACCTTCCATCAATTGACGGGCGCGGCGATTACCCCCAAGCATTGGGATGATTTCTATGGCTTTTACCTCGCCACGATTGATAAAAAATGGGGCGGGGCATATCTCACCCGCGAATTTTTCGACATCATTGGCAGCACCATGGCGGATCAAATCTTATTAATCATGGCGGAAGATAACGGCCAGATGATCGCTGGCGCGTTGAATTTCATTGGCCAAGACACGCTTTATGGCCGCAATTGGGGCTGTTTAGACGAACGGCCATTTTTGCATTTTGAAACTTGTTATTATCAAGCGATTGATTTTGCCATCGCCCATGGCTTGAAAACCGTCGAAGCTGGCGCCCAAGGCTTGCACAAAGTTCAGCGTGGGTATGAGCCGGTCTTAACCTATTCCGCCCATGTCATGATGCATGATGATTTTGCTCGGGCGATTGCGGAATTCACCGCGCGTGAACGCCGAGGCATCAGCCGCGAGATGGATGAATTGCGCGGCTGGTCCCCCTATCGGCAGGATTAATCATGGACGGAACCCGCCCCTAAGCCGGCGTCTTGGGTTTGGCTTTGGGTTTATCCTTGGGGCTTGGCTTTGATTTACTGGCTTTTGAGCCATCAGGCTTGCCATCCTCACCAGAAGCCGTCACCACCAAACCTGCGACATCACCATCCGCATCAGGCTTAGCGGTATCGACTTGAGCCGAACCACCATCCGTCAAGCGGCCAAAGAGCAATTCTTCCGCCAAGGGTTTCTTGACATGCTCTTGCACCACTCGCCCAAGCGGACGCGCGCCGTAAGCCGGATCATAACCGCGTTCAGCAAGCCAATCGCGAGCAGATGGCGTCAGATTGATGGTGACGCCGCGATCCGCCAATTGCGCCTCCAATTGCAGGACAAATTTATCCACGACTTTCCGCACCACTTCTGGCGCCAAATTGGCAAAGGGAATAATCGCATCCAGCCGGTTGCGGAATTCAGGAGTGAAGGTGCGTTCAATGGCCTCAACATCCGCGCCCGCATTAACCCCGCGACCAAAACCGATGGCTTGCTTGCTGAGTTGCGCCGCGCCCGCGTTTGTCGTCATGATGATCACAACGTTCCGGAAATCAATTGTTTTGCCATTATGATCCGTCAGGCGGCCATTATCCATGACCTGCAACAGCAGGTTAAAGATATCGGGATGCGCTTTTTCAATTTCATCGAGCAACAACACCGCATGAGGTGTTTGATCCACCGCATCCGTCAGCAAACCCCCTTGATCAAAACCGACATACCCGGGAGGCGCACCAATCAACCGCGACACCGAATGCCGTTCCATATATTCCGACATATCAAAGCGGATCAATTTAATGCCAAGGCTATCGGCCAATTGCCGCGCCACTTCGGTTTTACCAACGCCCGTAGGACCACTGAACAAATAATTGCCAACAGGCTTATCCGGTTCACGCAACCCCGCCCGCGCAAGTTTAATCGCCGAAGACAGGGCAATAATGGCGTCATCTTGCCCATAAACCATCCGCTTAAGATCGCTTTCGAGGCTGGCCAAAGCTTGCTTATCATCACGGCTGACCGAACGCGGCGGGATTCTGGCCATGCTTGCAATCGTGGCTTCGATTTCTTTAGCGCCAATAATTTTTTTGCGGCGCGATGGCGGCAATAACATCTGCGCTGAAGCCGCCTCATCAATCACATCAATCGCTTTGTCGGGCAATTTGCGGTCGCTGATATAACGGGCGGAAAGTTCCACCGCGGTTTTCAACGCGGCTTGCGTGAAGCGCACATCATGATGATCTTCATAGGTTGATTTCAGCCCGGACAGAATTTTAACCGTATCCGCAACGCTAGGTTCATTGACGTCAATTTTTTGGAAGCGGCGGCTTAAAGCGCGATCCTTTTCAAACCAGCCGCGGAATTCTTTATAGGTGGTTGAACCAATGCAACGCAAACTGCCTTCTTGCAAGGCGGGCTTAAGCAGATTGGACGCGTCCATCGCCCCGCCACTGGTCGCGCCAGCACCGATGATGGTGTGGATTTCATCAATGAATAAGATGGCTTGATCATCTTGCGCCACTTCTTGCATGACGGCTTTGAGGCGTTCTTCAAAATCCCCGCGATAGCGCGTGCCTGCCAATAAAGCCCCCATATCAAGCGAATAAATTTTGGCTTCTGCCAAAACTTCAGGCACGTCCCCATCGTTAATTTTTTTCGCCAAGCCTTCGGCAATCGCGGTTTTACCAACGCCGGAATCACCCACCAAAAGCGGGTTATTCTTGGTGCGGCGGCAGAGAATTTGAATGGTGCGGTCAACTTCCGCCTGACGCCCAATCAATGGATCAATTTTACCGTCTTTAGCCTTTTGATTCAGGTCAACAGCATAAGTGGCGAGCGCATTTTCCTTGGCGTTGATTTCCGCCGCGTCTACATCAGCACCGCTTGGGGTTGATGAGGGTGATTGATGATTGCTGTTTTTGGCAATGCCGTGACTGATATAAGTGACGGCATCCAGACGAGACATATCTTGCTGTTGCAACGTCCAGACGGCAAAACTCTCCTGCTCAGCGAATAAAGCGATCAGCACATTCGCGCCAGTCACCGCGTCACGGCCTGAAGATTGCGTATGGATCACCGCGCGTTGGATCACCCGCTGGAAACTGGTGGTGGGTTGCGTGTCCAATGCCCCATCAGCAAGACTAGACAAAGTGTCTTCCAAATGCTCGGCAAGGTCTGCTTTCAAGACATCAAGCGAAACATCACAAGCCAACAACACATCAATGGCATCAGGATCATCCGTTAGCGCCATCAACAAATGCTCAAGCGTTGCCAATTCATGGCCTTTGCCGCTGGCCAGCGCCATGGCGCGGCGTAAGGTATCTTCGAGTTCTTGGGACAACATTCGACTATTCCTTTTCCAACTGCAATTGAAGCGGATGTTGATTTTTCCGCGCTAAATCCATCACTTGAGTGGCTTTGGTTTCCGCCACTTCGTAAGTATACACACCGCAAACACCAACCCCACGCTGATGAACATGCAACATGATCTGCGTGGCCTCCTCTTGGGATTTGCGGAAAAACTCCTGCAACACCAAGATGACAAATTCCATCGGCGTGTAATCATCATTCAGCATGATGACTTTATACAGCGATGGTTTTTTGGTCTTTGGTCGGGTCTTCGTCGCCAAGCCCATATCTGGGTGATTGCGGTCTCGGTCATCGGACTGCATGGTCACATCAGGTCGGGTGCGTTTAATATGGGCGTGAATATTCGTCATACCTAATTATATTGGCAGTTTCGCAACGAATAAAACCCCCTAAGAATAAAATTTAATCACCCAAGTCATTGCAAGGGATAAAATGACGCCATAAAATATATCACTGTCAGCAATTTCAGCCTGATTTGGCACGAATCATGCATATAGTGGCTTTATATTTTACAGCCACAGGATATTGTGTTAATCTTAAGGAGTATGTGGTAATGGGTTTTCTGATAACAGCAACAACTGAAGCATGAAAACCAAGTTTTTCTTCCTCCCTTTCATCCTATTGGCTGTGGTGCTTGCACCACAGCCAGTTTTCGCACGCTATGCTTCGATTGTCGTCAATGAGACCAGCGGCGAGGTGATGTATTCGCGCAACGCCGACAAACAACTCTATCCGGCCTCACTGACCAAAGTCATGACGCTGTATTTGTTGTTTGAATCCCTAGAAGCTGGCACGGTGACCATGGATACGCCCATGAAAGTGAGCCGTGTTGCCGCCGGTCGCTCACCGTCAAAATTAGGATTGAAAGCTGGTTCAACCATCAAGGTTAAAAACGCAATGCTCGCGCTGGTGACCAAATCCGCCAATGACGCGGCGACCGTTATTGCCGAGCATCTTAGCGGCACCGAACGCGCCTTTGCGAAGAAAATGACGCGCAAAGCCAAAGCGCTGGGCATGACGCGAACCAATTTCCGCAACGCGTCAGGCTTACCGCATTCCCAGCAAAAATCAACCGCACGCGATATGGCGCGATTGGCCATCGCCATTCGCAAAGATTTTCCGCAATATTTTCACTTTTTTAAGACCCAGCGCTTTGATTATCGCGGCAAGCGCCACAAAAATCACAATGCGCTGTTGCAAGATTATCAAGGCACGGATGGAATCAAAACCGGTTATATCCGCGCGTCGGGTTTTAATCTTATCGCCACGGTTGAACGCAATGGCACGCGGTTGGTGGGGGTGGTCTTTGGCGGCAAAACCGGCAATTCCCGCAACGCCCATATGATGCAGTTGCTCGATAAGCAATTTGCGCGCCTGCCTTTGATCAAAACGCCAAAAGAACGGCAAATTCGTGTTATCCCGGCCCGATCAAAACCAGTCTCTCCACCGCCTCGAAAGCCACAAGAAGTGGAAGTCTACGCGGCAAAAACTCAAAATCGCGCCACCCCAAAGCCAATTTTGGAAACAGATTTGCCTAATCTGAATGACCCGAACATCGCTACCGTGTCCGCGTCTCAGCAATGGGGCATCCAAGTCGGCAGTTTCAGCCGCCGCGTCAATGCTCATCTGGCGGCACGCAACGCCCGCCAAGTGGCGTCAAAATTCCTTGACCTGCAACCTGCAAAATTGCGGCAGGTGGCTTATGGCAACCTCACGCTTTGGCAGGTGCATTTTCAAGGCCTCGACGAAGACAAAGCACGGGAAGCTTGTGTTGAATTGGTGCAATCTGGGCTGTCTTGCATTGCGGCGCCATCACCGCAAGTCTAACCACAAGATTGGCTTAATCAGCCGGGGTTGGTGGCAAAAGGATCAGCCTGATATTCATCATCGAGATCGACCAAGCCCTCTGGCAACGGCGCGAAGCCTGGATGCGCGTGACGATAAATCTGGCCATTGGTTTTCAGCACCGACGGATCATCAAACATTCCCGCGGCGATTGAAATCGAAGGGGCGTTATGCCGCCGGTAAAACATCTGCGCCCCGCATGTTGAGCAGAAGCCGCGCTCGGCAAAATCCGAACTCGGATACCAAGTCAGGCTTTCCCCCGTGATGGTAATGTTTTCATTAACCACTGCGGTGGCGGCCATGCTATTGCCAACCGTCTTCATGCAATCGCTGCAATGACATATCAGCACCGGCCTTAGCGTGCCATTAATTTCAAACCGCACCTGACCACAATGGCAGCCGCCTTGATGCAATATTGCCATACCGCTCTCCCTTCTTCAAAACAATTTATCTGAAAAGAGAGCGGCAGGCTTGTCAAGCACCAGCAGCATTAATCCTCAGTGATACGAATCACTTCAATCCGCGCGGCATTACCGCCGACATATTGCGTTATTTTCCGCCCTTCATCATAACCGATGTCGTAGCGTTCCATGGTCACGGGCAACATTGTTTGAGCGTTCACCACCGCGGTAACAAAATGATCAGGCTTCATGGTTGGCGCAACCATTGCGATCACCCGCATCCCGCCATGCCGACGTCCTTCGACGGTAATTTCAACTGATTTGCCCGGCGCCAACAACACCCCGGGAGGGCCATCACTGCCATGGACAACATGCGCTTTGCGGCCAATGCGCTTGACCAGCATCCCCGGATCACCGGTGAGGATTTGCTCTTGCGCTTCTGGCGTCACATACCCATCGTTGAAGATATGCTTATCCATTCGAACCGAGGTCACCAGAATAGGCGCTAGCAATTCTTCATCCATCAGGTTGGTGATACGCAACGTGTATTCATGCGCCATAGCCGTGGCCATGGAGCCAAAGACAAACGCTAAAATCAGGCTCAATTGGCCTAGTGTTTTTTTGAGTCGCATTGATTTTCCTTTCTGTTTCATCCTGCCCCAATCAGGGGGAATCTTGCTTCAAACAGGGGTGGCGAAACAGAAATGGCCAACCATCTTTGCCCATGATCTGACTATCATGGGCGTTTGTGTCAAAATTATGGGGAGGCTGTGGTGCTTAATTAAACCTATCCAAAAGGATCAGATTCCGCTTGCATTTTGATTATCGTACGGTATTTTTATTGATGGTTTCAATATTCCATATTCGGCATGAACGAGGTTTGCCATGACGAAATCAGTATCTTCAAATGACACGAATGTCACCCCTATTTCTAAAACCCGGGGTGGCGCGCGTCCTGGCGCTGGGCGTCCGAAAGGTCAAGGGCCTTATGGCGAGGCCACAAAACCCATTCGCATTCCGCTTAGCCGCGTCGATCAGGTGATGAATTTTATTCAAACCGATCACAAACCCTTGCCGCTATTCAGCTGTTCGGTGGCAGCGGGTTTTCCCTCGCCTGCCGATGATCACCTGGAGGGTAGCCTTGATCTCAACGATCACTTAATCAAGCATCCCTCGGCCACATTCTTTGTGCGGGTGAGCGGCGATTCCATGATCAAAGCCGGCATTCATCATGATGATATTCTGGTGGTGGATCGCAGCCTAGAGCCGCGCCATGGCAAGATCGTCATCGCGGCAGTAGAAGGCCAATTGACGGTCAAGCGGCTCAATCGCGGCAAAGGCAAAACCATGCTCATGCCAGAAAATGACGATTATCCCCCCATCGTTATTGACGACGACAATGATATGACCATCTGGGGCGTGGTCACGAATGTTATTCACCCTGTTTGATCGCCCTAGCCGTCAATGTCCCTTTATGCTCTTGTGGATTGCAATAATTTTTACGCATCCTGCGAACGTGTTTTTGCGCCTCATTTGATCGGTCGCCCTGTGGTGGTGTTGTCGAACAATGATGGCTGTGTGATTGCCCGCTCCGATGAAGCCAAGGCCGTTGGCGTGCCCATGGGAGCACCGCTGCATGAATATGAAGCGATGATGAAGAAAAATGGCGTCGCGGTTTTTTCATCCAATTATGCGCTTTATGGTGATATGTCGGCGCGGGTGATGCGGTCGCTCAATCATTTCACCCCCGATGTTGAAATCTATTCCATTGACGAAGCCTTTCTAGGGTTAAGCGGCTTTGACGAAGCCATATTGCCTGATCATATGCAACGGATGCGTCACTCCATCCGGCAATGGACAGGGATTCCCGTATCGGTGGGCATTGCTCCCACCAAGACGCTGGCGAAATTGGCCAATCGCATCGCCAAGAAATACACCAGCAATGGCGTTTATATGATGACTGATCCTGATTTGATGCCGCGCATCCTAGGCGATATTGAAGTCGAAGACATCTGGGGCATTTCAAAACGCTGGGGGGCGCGATTGCGGCAATTGGGGATTGGCACGGCCCTGCAATTGCAACGCGCCAGCCCAAGGCAAGTGCGGCAAGCGCTATCCGTGATCGGTGAACGCATCGTCCATGAACTCAATGGTCATTCTTGCCTGACCATCGAAGAGGTGCAACCCAAGCAGAGCATCATGTCATCCCGCAGTTTCGGTAAAATGGTCAGCGATTGCGCCAGCCTTGAAGAAGCCGTGGCCAGTTACACGGCGCGCGCCGCGGAAAAGTTGCGCCGCCAAGAGAGTCGCGCCGGTGGGCTTTATGTTTTTCTACGCACCAATCGCTTCCGCAAAGATGACCCGCAATACAGCAACGCGGCCATGGTGGGTTTTGATGAGGCGACCAGCGACACCGCCACTTTAATCCGCGCCGCGGTGACTTGCATTCGGCGATTGTATCGGTCGGGGTTTCGTTATCATAAGACTGGCGTCATGCTAACCGATCTCACCACACGCGATGGCGGCCAAATGAGCCTGCTGAATACAAATCCAAACCGCGATGAAACGCGCCATGCCCAAGACCAACGGATGGCCGTGCTGGATCAAATCAACAGTAAAATGGGGCAAGGCACGTTATTTCACGCCGCCGAAGGCATCACGCCTCAAGGCAAGACGCGGCAGCATCACGGCCAGCATCACTTAGGCCGCCGCATCCAAGGGCAAGACCGTTGGCGGATGCGGGCGCAATTCAAATCACCCGCTTACACCACGCGTTGGAGCGATCTTGCACAAGTGAAATGAGCCTTACCGGCGGGGCAGTTCATCTTCGACCAATTGCACCCAAAAACTCGCGCCGCTGGCCAACAGATCATCGTTAAAATCATACCCGGTATTATGCAGCATCCCGCCCTTTTTGCCTTCGCCTGCCCCTAGCCAAATATAAGCCCCAGGGCGGGCTTCCAGCATGAACGAAAAATCCTCGGATGCCATGGAGGGCGGCGCGTCAAAAATCACCGAATCTTTACCCAGCACCTGTTCAACCGATGCCGCCGCACGGTTGGCTTCTTCGGGATGGTTGATGGTCGGCGGATAGCCTTCTTCCCAGTCAAAAGTGAATTCGCAATCATGGGCGGCGGCGATGGCAGAGCAAAGATGACGCATTTTGGATTCGACAAAACCACAGGTCTCGCGCCGAACATAGCGAACCGTGCCAACCAATTCCGCCTGATTGGGAATGACGTTATGGGTGAACCCTGAATGAAATTGCGTCACCGAAACCACCACAGAGTCAAGAGGATCAACCCGCCGTGAGGCAATCGTCTGCAAGGCTTGGACCATGGATGCGCCACAAGTGATTGGATCAATCGTTGTATGCGGCATTGCGGCATGGCCACTTTTGCCGGTGATGGTAATGGTGAACATATCAGCCCCAGCCATGGACGCCCCCCGTTGAACCACGGCTTTGCCAACATCCACCCCAGGCCAATTATGCATCCCCCAGACCGTTTCGACATTGAACTGATCAAAAAGACCATCATCAATCATCACCTGACCGCCAGCACCGCCTTCTTCAGCCGGCTGAAAGATCAACACAACCGTGCCGTCAAAATTGCGTGTTTCCGCCAGATATTGCGCCGCCCCCAAAAGCATGGCGGTATGGCCATCGTGACCGCAAGCGTGCATGCAGCCATCGTTCTGTGATTTATGGGCAAAATCATTGGCTTCTTGCATGGGCAGAGCGTCAATATCTGCCCTCAGGCCAATCATGCGATCCGAAGAACCTTGGCCACGGATAATACCCACAACCCCTGTTTTGGCCATGCCACGATGGGTTTCAATCCCGAAGGATTCCAGTTTTTCGGCAATGAATTGCGATGTCCATTTTTCTTCAAATCCCAATTCAGGATGGGCGTGCAATTCATGCCGCCAACCTTTCATGATCTCATGCCGATCCGCAAGGGTGTTTAATACGGGCAAGGAAGCCTCCTGTTACTCCAAACCTCCGGTCATTCGAGATCATATCATGACAATGCCTTGAGTGCATTTCAAGATCAACCGCCGATACGCATCGCAAAAACTTATCGCTAGAGGCATATCTAACCGCTAAAATCCTTCGGTTTTCTGCCTTTTTTGTGCTAGAGCAAAAATAGCGGCTGGAATTGTCGTCCGAGGTTAATCCCATGTCGCCATGAAGATAGGCAAAACCCTTGGTTTTCGCCATAGTCAGTCAAATATTGAGAATCAGGCTATCCCTAGCCTTTTCTGGATGGATTCAGTTTTGAGGAGTAGTGCCATGGCACAGGACCTTGATCGTGGCCGCACCGGTCTTCCCGGCGGCAAACCAAAATATTCGATCTTTTCATTGGCTCGCAACGCGGCGAGTTATCATCAGGATTGGCAACGCGCTTGGCGTGCCCCTGATCCTAAAAAAGAATATGATGTGGTGATCGTTGGCGGTGGTGGTCATGGCTTGGCGACCGCTTACTATTTGGCCTCTGTCCATGGTTTGACCAATATCGCGGTGGTGGAAAAAGGCTGGCTTGGCGGCGGCAATACCGGCCGCAACACCACCATCATTCGATCAAATTATATGTGGGATGAATCCGCCGCGATCTATGATCATGCGCTGAAACTGTGGGAAGGGTTAAGCCAAGACTTGAACTTCAACCTCATGTTTTCCCAGCGCGGCGTCTTGACCATCGCTCACAGTTGGGGCGAGTTGCGGGAAATGTCGCGCCGCGTCCACGCCATCCGCCTTAATGGCATTGATAGCGATGTGTTAAGCCCAGAAGAAATCAAAAAGAAAGTGCCGCTGATTAATATTGATCCCTCGATCCGTTATCCGGTGATGGGCGGCTTCTTGCAAAAGCGCGGCGGCACCGCGCGCCATGATGCTGTGGCTTGGGGCTATGCTCGGGCGGCGGATGACCTTGGCGTTGACATCATCCAGAATTGTGAAGTCACGGGCATGATCCGAAAGGGCGGCGCCATCGCTGGCCTAGAAACCACGCGCGGCACCATCAAAGCCAAGAAAGTTGGGGTGGTGGTTGCCGGTCACTGTTCCGTGCTCGGTGAAATGGCCGATATTCGACTGCCGATTGCCAGCCGCCCTCTGCAAGCGCTGGTCTCGGAGCCGATTAAACCTGAACTGGACACGGTGATCATGTCCAACGCGGTGCATATGTATATCAGCCAATCTGATAAAGGTGAGATGGTTCTTGGCGCTGGGGTGGATAAGTACAATTCCTATGCCCAGCGTGGGTCATTCCCGGTGCCGGAACATATGATCGCGGCGGCGGTCGAATTGTTCCCGATTTTGTCTCGCCTTCGTATGTTGCGTCATTGGGGCGGCATTGTAGACACTTGCCCTGACGCCTCGCCTATTATCTCAAAAACAGATGTACAGGGTCTTTATTTCAATTGCGGTTGGGGAACCGGTGGTTTTAAGGCCACTCCAGGTTCAGGCCATGTCTTTGCTGACCTGATCGCCAATGATCGCCCCAATAAAATCGCCGCCCCTTATGCGCTAGATCGTTTCCAGACAGGGCTTTTGATTGACGAACACGGCGCGGCTGGCGTCGCGCATTAATAGCCGTAGGAGATCAGATTATGTTGAACATTACTTGTCCTTTTTGCGGCGAACGTGAAGAACTGGAATTTTCTTGTGGCGGTGAGGCGCATATCGTCCGTCCGCTGGCGGAAAACAGCATCACCGATGCGGAATTTGCCGATTACTTATTCCTGCGCGACAACCCCAAAGGGATTTTCCTTGAACGCTGGCGTCATGCGTCGGGCTGCCGCCGTTGGTTTAATATGGTGCGCGACACGGTGAGCCACGAGATCATCGAAATCTACCCCATGGGCGCCATGCCAAAATCCAAGCAAGGCCTCGCCGCGTACAAAGCCTCATGGCGTCGTCATACCGCAGCAGAAGCAGCGGCAAAACCTCAAAAGAAGGGGAAATAATATGGTTAAAATCTCCTCATCGACCTCCGCTCTTGGCGGGGCAATGCGCTTGACCTCAGGCGGCCGCATTAACCGCGACAAGCCCCTGACCTTTACCTTTGATGGCAAGACCTATGGCGGGTTTGAAGGCGATACATTGGCCTCTGCTCTGCTCGCGAATAATGTGCATTTGGTGGGCCGCAGTTTCAAATATCATCGCCCCCGGGGCATCATGACCGCTGGCAGTGAAGAACCCAACGCGCTTATCCGCCTTGGCGAAGGGGCTAAAATTGAGCCAAATATTCGCGCCACCCAAATTGAACTCTACCCCAACCTGAAAAGCGAAAGCCAAAACCGCTGGCCTTCGCTGAATTTTGATATTGGGGCGATTAATTCGGTCTTCCATCGGATGTTGCCCGCGGCTTTCTATTACAAAACCTTTATGTGGCCTGCGAATATGTGGATGACCTACGAGCATTTCATCCGCAAAGCCGCCGGTCTTGGCAAAGCCGCTGATGATCACAACGACCCTGATCGTTACGAAAAAACCAATGCTCATACCGATGTTTTGGTGGTCGGCGGCGGCGCGTCAGGATTGATGGCGGCGCTCTCGGCTGGCCGCGCAGGCGCGCGCGTTATCATCGCTGATGAACAGCAGGAATTTGGCGGCTGGTTGCTTTCCGAAGCCGACACCACGCTTGACGGCAAAGCCCCTGATGCGTGGATCAGCGCGGCGGTGGCTGAACTTGAAGCCATGGACAACGTCACTTTGCTGAAGCGCACCACCGTTTTTGGTTATATGGATCACAACTACCTGACCATGATGGAGCGGGTGACGGATCACCTTGGCGAAACCCCATCTCATTTGCCACGGCAAAGAATGTGGAAAATTCGCGCCAAGCACGTCATCCTAGCGCAAGGCACCCATGAACGGCCGATGGTCTTTGGCGGCAATGATCGCCCCGGGGTGATGCTTTCATCGGCAGCGCGCAGTTACTTAACACGCTATGGCGTCATGCCGGGGCGTCGCGCTGTGGTTGTCACCAATAACGATGATGCTTATCGCACCGCGCTTGCGTTGGTGGATGCTGGGGTTTACCTCCGCGGCATTATTGATATGCGCCCCGCGCCAGCCACACCTTTGGTCAGCGAAGCCATGCGCCGTGGGATTAATGTTTACCCGAGCCATGCGGTTATCGAAGCGTCAGGCACGCGCCATGTCGGTCGCGTTAAAGTCGCACGCATCAACCCAAAAGATGGCAGCATCACCGGCGATCCTTTCTATCTCGATTGCGATTTGGTGGCAATGTCTGCAGGCTTCACGCCAATTGTTAATCTGCATTCCCAAGCCCGGGGCAAACTTGATTGGGACGACAAGCAATTATGCTTCCGCCCATCAACCTATCATGAGAATGCCCAATGCGTTGGCGCCAGCAATGGCCATTTTGATCTTGCCGCCGCGATGGCGGAAGGAGCAAAAGCTGGCGCGGATGCCGCGACAACGGCTGGATATAAATCCGAAGCCGCCCCCGCCCCTCAGGTCAAAGCCCCAGCGCAAGATTACCACCCACAAGCGCTTTGGAAAGTGGTCAGCGACGCCAATCCCGGCGCCGAACCAAAAGCCTTTATCGACTTCCAGAACGATGTCACCGCAAGCGATATTAAACTGGCGGTGCGCGAAGGCTATCATTCGGTCGAACACGTTAAGCGCTATACCACCAATGGCATGGCCACCGATCAGGGCAAAACCTCAAACATCAATGCGCTCGGCATTATCGCTGATCAATTGGGGGATGCGATCCCTAACGTTGGCACCACCACCTTCCGTATGCCGTATACCCCTGCGAATTTTGGCGGTATCGCAGGCCGTGACATCAAAGGGTTGTTTGATCCTGTGCGCGGCACCCGCATGGATGAATGGCACCGTGAGCAGGGCGCAACCTTTGAGCATGTTGGCCAATGGATGCGCGCATGGTACTACCCGCAACCCGGCGAAAGCATGGATGAAGCGGTTCAACGCGAAGTCAAAGCTGCCCGCACCACCGCTGGGCTATTGGACGCTTCCACGCTTGGTAAGATTGATATTCGCGGTAAAGATGCGGCGGAATTCCTGAACCGAGTATACACCAACGCTTGGCTTAAACTTCCAGTTGGGCGGTGCCGTTACGGCCTGATGCTGAAAGATGACGGCATGATTATGGATGATGGGGTGACGACTCGATTGGGCGAAAACCATTTTCACATGACCACCACCACCGGCGGCGCGGCTGGCGTCCTTGATTGGCTTGAAGAATGGCACCAAACGGAATGGCCGGAACTGGATGTCTACATGACCAGCGTCACTGAACAATGGTCGGTGGCTACGCTATCTGGCCCTAAGGCGAAGGCGATCATGACCAAATTGGGTTGTTCTGTGCCGCTCGATGATGAAAACTTCCCCTTCATGTCGTTCAAAGATGCCACGCTTGCCGGTTTACCGGTTCGGATTTTCCGCATCTCCTTTACGGGTGAATTGAGTTATGAGATCAACACACCAGCGCGGCTCGGCCTCGCTTTGTGGAAGAACATCATGGCCGCCGGCGAAGAAGAAGGCATCACCCCATATGGCACCGAAGCCATGCACGTTTTGCGCGCCGAAAAAGGGTTCATCATCGTCGGTCAAGAAACCGATGGTTCGGTCACCCCGCAAGACCTTGGCATGGATTGGATTGTCTCTAAAACCAAGCCTGATTATATCGGCAAACGCGCGCTTGAACGGGCTTCCATGTCGCTCGATAACCGCAAGCAATTGGTGGGTCTTGTCACGGAAAACCCGAAAGACATCATCCCTGAAGGGGCGCATGCGGTGCTTGATCCCAACCAACCGATGCCGATGGATATGCTTGGTCAGGTGACGTCGTCTTACTATTCACCCAATCTCGACAAGTCTATTGCCATGGCGCTGTTGAAGGGCGGGCATAAAATGATGGGCGAAACGGTTTACTTCCCCATGATTGATGGCGGCAAACCGATCAAAGCGACAATCACCACCACCAATTTCTATGATCCGAAAGGAGAGAAGATCAATGGTTAATCTCAAAAACATTCCCGGTCTTTCTGCTCTTCACCATAAAGCCGAATCCAACGCCCCTCAGCCAGAAGGGTCAAAAGGCATTGTGAGCATTCGTGACACTGGTTTGATGGATAAGATTAATTTACGCGCCCAAGCCGATAACGCTGAGGTTCAGAAAGCCGTCAAGCGCGTGGTGGGGGCAGGTATCCCAACAGACGCCAATCGCTTTCATCAAGCGGGGCATCGTTCTATTCTATGGCTTGGCCCTGATGAATGGATGATTTTAGCGGAAAACGGTAGCGCGGATGAGATCATCGCTACCCTTGATGTTCCTCAATCTGGTCATGTGGCGGCAGTGAATGTCAGCGATGCGCTTGGCGGCTTGGTGCTTGAAGGCGCCCATGTTCGCGATGTGCTGGCCAAGCATTGCGCCATTGATTTCCATCCTCGCGCTTTCACCCAAGGGATGGTGGTGCAGTCGCTTCTGTCCCATGCTGGGGTGGTCATCGCATGCCTTAATGATCATCAATTCATGGTCATCGGCCGCACGTCATTTATGCCTTATATTCTTGATTTGCTGACCGATGCGGCGATTGAATACGGCTATGATTATCAAGCGGCCTAATCGCCAAAGGCGCAAACAGCACAACGAAAAAAACCGGGGATAACCCCGGTTTTTTTGTAATTGGTCGATTGATTTTAATATTCAGCGTTGGGCAATTCTTCCATCCGTTTGGCCTTGAAGGCTTGCAGGGCTTCATCAATCGCTGGGTCGAGGTCAGGCGCGACATAATCGGCCAACATCTTGCGGGCGCGGTTTTCGGCTCGCTTGGCGCTTTCAATGCAGCCTTCTGAACTCCATTGCTCAAACGTCGTGTTATCCGCCAGATCAGACCGCC
>CAYNQW010000003.1:42041-45760 GCA_964399415.1 uncultured Hyphomicrobiales bacterium | reverse complement strand
ACAGCAAACAATCGGTCCAGCCCATCTTAGCCAAATGATAAAGCACCGATGATCCTACTGAACCACCGCCAATCACCACCACCCGTGCGGTTGATGGCAATTTTCCTGTGGCTTTGCTTGCGTTATTTGTTTGTTCCGTCATGGCATCCTCGCTTGAATTCTCGTTCACGATATAAAGGCTTAATAAATAGGTGGGGCGATCACCCAGATGATTTCCGTTGGGGTGACGCCCGGATTCTCCCAAGACATATTGTCATGGGCAAAACTGAAACTATCCCCCGGTCCAAGGTCAAAGACTTGACCATCAATGGTCAGCCGAAATTGACCTTTAATGATATACCCTGCTTCTTCTGTGGGGCGATTGATGGTGCCAGCGCTTGTTGAGCCTGGGGCAAAGACTGAACGCACCATTTCAAAAGCACCGCCAAGATCAGGCGATAGCAATTCTTCGGTTAATTGTGTTTCGTCATCGCGCATTTTGCGGCGCGATTCCGCCCGCACGATATAGGCTGATTCTCTGCTCGGCGGCGTATGCGAAAAAAAGAAACTCACCGGAAGGCCAAAAAGCCCTGCAATCAGCCGAATATCAGCAAGGTTTGGTTCAGACGACCCGCGCTCCACTTGGCTGAGCCATCCGACAGAACGATCCATGCGTGTTGCAAGATCAGTTAAAGTCCAGCCTCGCCCTTGCCGAAGCGCGCGGATATCACTGCCAATAAAACCTGAAGATTGGGTGAGTTCGTCGGCAAGACCGCTTGGTTGCGGCACAGCATGACGTGATGCGCGATCTTCATTCGGTTTAAGCATGGCGGATCCTCACCAAATCGCCCATGAAAATTTCGAACATCTTTTCATTGAAATGAAAAACGAGCAAGTCTTTTCATGCGATAATTTTGCTTTTTATCGCAGGTTTTTTCATCGCCGTTGATAAAAAGACCATAAACCATCCCATCAAGGGCTTTAACTGGACTTGACCTGATATAGTTTGACAGGCAGAACAATCCCGTCACGTTAACGTTGAAATTGGAGCCGAGGCAAATGCGCCTTAAATTTTTATCAATACTTGGAGCCTTGATATTCACCATGACCGAAACCGCAAATGCCGCAGGCACACTGATCCTAGAAACCTCGAAAGGTGAGATTCGCATCGCGCTTCTAGAAACACTTGCGCCGAACCATGTCTCTCGTATTAAAACCCTTGCACAAGAAGGTTTTTATGACGGCATTATCTTTCATCGGGTGATCCCAGGCTTTATGGCACAGACAGGCGATCCTACCGGCACTGGCATGGGCGGATCCGGCCAAAATCTAAAGGCTGAATTTTCTGATTATCAATATCAATATGGCACGGTTGGCATGGCACGCGCCATGAGCCCCGACAGCGCCGATAGTCAATTCTTCATCTGCTTTGACGGTTGCGGCCACCTCACAGGTCAATACACGGTTTGGGGGCAAGTTGAAACCGGCATGGAGGTGGTGGAAGCCATCAATGCTGGAGAGCCACCTTCAGAACCTGATCAAATCATCACCGCCATCGTCGAAGAATAAGAATCGCTTCGTTCAAACCTGTTATTCAGCCGCGGGCAAGGTCTTGCGGCTGAAATTTTTATACCCCAAGACCACCAGCGCCAACCAAATCAGCCCAAAAGCATAACCATCCAACAGCGTGAACGGCTCTCCGTAAATTATGACGCCGCACATCAAATGCAGGGTTGGCGCCAGATAAAACAACAACCCTGAAACCGCGATGCCAATGGCACGGCTTGATGCAATGAACATGGCGAGCGGCACCGCTGTCACCCCCCCTGTCATCAAGGCAAGCGATGTATCAACACTGCCGCCCATAATAAACCGCCCGGTTCCGTCTAGCATCAGCATCACCAAAAACACCACAGCCAGCGGTGTCAGCACCATGGATTCAGCCAAGAGACCCACAATAGGGCCTGTTTCCCGGGTTTTATTAAGGAGCGTGTAGAGGGTGAAACTGCACGAAACCGTAAGGGATACCAAGGGCGCGCCCCCGTTTTCATAGGCTTTCAGCACCACCCCAAGAAAGGCCAAGACCACCGCCACCCATTCCAAACGGTGTAATTTCTCACCAAGGCCAAAGACGCCAACACCAACCACCATCAGCGGGTAAATGTAATAACCGAGACTAGCCTCAATAATATGATCCGCGTTCACCGCGTAAATAAAGGTGAACCAGTTCAGCGCCATGACTGAGCCGCTGATGATAATCGACCGTAATTCTCGCCAAGTGGTCAGCGCATGATAGAGCCGCATCATCCGATGGGTGAAATAGGCCAAGACCATCATCACCACCAAGGTCCAAACAATACGATGCGCCACCACTTCAAGGGGGTCGAATTGATTCATCATCTTAAAAAAGATCGGGGTGAGGCCCCATATAATGCTGGCAATGACGCCGATCAAAAATCCGCTATAGGGCATATCGTACCTAAAATATTGTTATCGAAAATTTTATCACCCCATGGCTTAATCGAATACTCTTTTGTCTTGAGTTTTTAAAATTTTCATATTGAGATAAACAAACACCAACCGAATGGAGAACCCCATGAATGCGATCGAAAAAGACCGTATCGTGATCAATGATCATCTGGCGTCATCTCCCGATAAAGATAGTGTTGCCGCTTTTGTTCCAGGCCCAGGGATTTGTAAACTGAATATGCGTGTTGATCTTGACGCGCTTAACGCTGACCTAGAAACTGTTTTGCAACAAACCGAATATCATGGTGATTTGTTCAAAGCCTTGCCGGTGAACCGGCGCCCCGGCGAAGAAGACGTCACCCAGACCGACTTATCCGGGCGTTACTACACCCGCCTTGATAGCCGCTATGAAGAAGTCGCGGTGGAAGATGTTGTCGACGAAGCCGCTTACACAGAGCTCAACCCGCTATTTGCTGGCACCGCGTTTGAAGATGTTTTCAACGCCTTAAAAGAACGTTTTACTTTGGGGCGTATGCGGGTGTTATCGAAGGCCATTTACAGTTGCAATTCATGGCATCGTGATCCGGAACCGCGCGTTCACATCCCGCTCATCACCAACCCGGGATCATTATTCATCGTCAACCATCATTGCACGCATTTGCCGGCGGATGGTTCTGTTTATTTTACCGATACAAGAGGGTATCATACCGCCTTGAATGGCGGGCCTGATCCTCGGGTGCATATCGTTGCGGCAATTGCTATCTGACGATTAACCGCCGGTGAAACGGAATAAAGAGATTTGCTATGTACGCCACAGCCATTAAAACCGCATCCGCAAAAAATGCAGATTTCCGAAGCGATACGGTCACCCGTCCCGATGAAGGGATGATGGCGGCCATTCAATCGGCTGCCCTTGGCGATGATGTCTATGGCGATGATCCAACCACCGCCACCTTAGAGGCGGTGGCATCGGCGTTGCTGGGCAAAGAAGCCGGTCTCTTTCTTCCATCAGGAACACAATCCAACCTTGCTGGCGTGATGGCACATTGCAATCGCGGCGATGAGTATTTGATTGGCAAAACCTATCATATCTACAGTTATGAAGCCGGTGGCACGGCCGTGCTTGGCAGTGTTATGCCCCATCCTTTGCCGGTCAATGATCGTGGCGCGCTGGCGGCGGATGATGTGATTGCCGCCATCAAGCCTGATGATTCCCACACCCCCATCACGCGCCTGTTGTGCATTGAAAACACCGTCAGCGGCATGGCTCA
>CAYNQW010000003.1:37552-41941 GCA_964399415.1 uncultured Hyphomicrobiales bacterium | reverse complement strand
GGGATGCGTCAAAGCGGCCTTCTTGCCGCCGCTGGTCTTTATGCGCTTGAACATAATATTGACGCTTTGGCGGAAGATCACCGCCGCGCCCGGCATTTGGTAGAACAACTCAACGACCTTGATGGGATCACGGTGACGCCCGAGGCTGTTGAAACCAATATGGTCTTTATCCGCTTTGGTGATGAAGCGGCAATAATCTCAGACAAGGCTTTGGCAGAATTAGGCCAATTCATGTCTAATCACGCCATCACCATCACCCCGAGCCGGGTGATGCGATGCGTGGTTCATCGCGACATCAGCGATGCTGATATTGACGCGCTGATCCACGCGCTTCGCGCATTTATCGAGCGTTATGCAGATTAAGCACCCGGATGGTATTGGTGGTGCCAACCACGCCAAAAGGCGTCCCCGCCACCACAATCACCTGATCACCAGGTGATCCCATGTTATTTTCAAGCATCAAGGTGCTGATGCCATCCAGCGCTTGATCAAAACTGTCATAGGTTTCGGTTATGATGCTGTTGATCCCCCAAAGAATATTCATCCGCTGACGAGCAATTTGATTAGGCGTCATCATGACAATCGGCAGCGGAGGCCGCTCACGAGACAGACGAACCGCCGTCGCGCCTGATGTCGAAAAGGCCACCACCGCCGCCGCGTCAATATGCTGGGCCAATTGCGTCGCGCTTTCCGCCACAGCGTGATAGGTGGTGTGTCCATCAATCGCGGTATAGGCAAGATTTTCAAAATACCCATCACGTTTTTCCGTGGATTCCAAAATACGGTGCATAATCGCAACGGTTTCCACAGGATAAGACCCTGAAGCGGTTTCCGCCGATAGCATCACGCAATCCACCCCATCCATCACCGCGGTGGCGACATCCGACGCTTCGGCTCGTGTCGGCGTTGGATTATCAATCATTGATTCAAGCATCTGCGTGGCCACGACCACAGGCTTACCAACACGGCGGCAAATGCGGGTGATGTCTTTTTGCGCGCCCGGCACACGTTCCGGCGGCAATTCAACCCCCAAATCGCCCCGCGCAATCATCACCCCATCGGAAGCGATGATCACATCTTCAAGAATTTCTAAGGCTTTTGGTTTTTCAATTTTAGACATGATGGCTGCGCGATCACGAATGATACTGCGCGCCTCAATCAGGTCAGACACCCGCTGAACAAAAGACAGCGCCACCCAATCGACCCCGAGATCAAGCGCGAATTCCAAATCAGCAAGGTCTTTCTCGGTCAATGGGCTAATGTTTAATTCAACATCAGGAACATTAACGCCTTTGCGATCCGTCAACGCCCCGCCAACATCAACGCGCGTCTTGATGATCCCATGATCAACGCCCGTGACGGTGAATTGCAATTTGCCATCATTCACCAGCATCCGATGCCCCGGCAGAATAGCGTCAAAAATTTCGACATGGGGCAGGCAAACCCGCTCAGCATTGCCCTTCACCGGGTCCATCTGAAAGGTGAAAGCATCGCCTTTTTTCAGCACCACATCTTTTTCGACTTCGCCAATCCGCAATTTTGGCCCTTGCAAATCCGCCAAAATCGTCAATGGCTGGCCGGTTTCTTCAGCCAATTCGCGGATAATCTTATAACGGTCGGCATGATCCTGCTGAGTGCCATGGCTAAAGTTCATGCGAAAAGCATTAGCGCCAGCGTCAATCATGGCCATGATCGTTTCACGATCGCTGCTGCTAGGGCCTAACGTGGCCAGAATTCGTGTTGCGGTGGATGATAAACCCATCAAATTGTCCTTTATCTTTTTATTGTCTTTGCGCATGATTTGAGAGCCACGCGGAATTTGGCATAGATTAACACAAAATCACCGTTTCGACTTTCATTATCACCATTCAATCCTAAATACTTATAAAGACTGTTCCTAACAATTTCATGACATGACGGATTTAACGCAACTCTACCAAGACACGATCCTGAATTTTGCTCGCCGCGCCCGAGATTCCCAGCGTCTGCAAAACCCAGATGCCCAAGCCGCTGTGGTCAACCCAAGTTGCGGGGATGAAGTGGAAATCGACATCAAGTTCAGCGATGGAGTTATCACTGATCTTGGCGCAAAGGCAAAAGGTTGCGCCATTTGTGAGGCCGCCACCGGATATGCCCTTGAAGCCTTGATCGGCCAACCTGTCAAAGCCCTCAGTGACTTGCCGGTTTCCATCGGCCAATTTCTAAACCAAACTCGCGCCGATATGCCGCTTGCGGGCGGCGAAGCCTTTGCGGTGTTTCAGCATTTCAAATCACGCCATTCTTGTGCCTTGCTTGTTTTTGAAGCAGCCGCGAAGGCAACCCGGCGATAAAGCGGTCAGGATTATTTGCCTTTCCACACAGGCTCGCGCTTTTCCGCAAAGGCTTTTGCCCCTTCCAAATTATCCTCGCTATCATAGAGAATATCGACCGTCGCCACCTGTCTTTTGGTGATGCGGTTCATCATGTCTTGGAAGGTCTGATTTTCTGCTTCTCGCGTGACTTCCTTGATCGCCGCGAAAACCAACGGTGGGCCGGCGGCAAGGTCACGGGCAATGCCGCGAACGTGATCCATCAATTCTTCTTGCGGCATGACGGCATTGACCAGCCCATGATGAAGCGCTTCGGCGGCATCCATCCAGCGCCCGGTGAAGAGCATTTCCATCGCCACATGATAAGGAATTCGTTTTGGCAATTTCACGGTTGCCGCATCCGCCAGCGTGCCGGCTTTGATCTCAGGCAGGGCAAAACTGGAATGATCACTGCAATAAATCATATCGCAAGACAGCGCCAATTCGAAGCCACCACCAACCGCCATGCCATTGACCGCGGCGATCACAGGCTTGTTTAAGCCGCGCAATTCCTGCAAGCCGCCAAAACCTCCCACCCCGTAGTCACCATCGACAGCATCACCAGCGGCGGCGGCTTTCAAATCCCACCCCGCGCAGAAAAATTTATCGCCCGCGGTGCTGACAATCGCCACCCGCAATTCAGGATCATCGCGGAATTCGCGGAAGACTTCGCCCATTTCACGGCTTGTTTTCAAATCAATGGCATTGGCTTTCGGGCGGACAAGTTCAACTTCAAACACCGCGCCATCGCGTTTGGTTTTGATCACATCTGACATTCTGTCCTCCTTATGTTGACTTAGCCCAGCGAATTAGGGCGTCAACCGCCACCGCCCCTTGCCCTTTCGGGCGCACCAAGACAGGGTTGATATCCATTTCTTCAAGGCAATCTTCATGATCAAGCGCAAAATCTTGCACCGCCATGACCAGATCAATCAAGGCGTCTCGATCGCCGCTTGGCCGTCCACGGTATCCATCAAGCAACGCCGCCACCATGGTTTCATCAATCGCTTTGTTAATCTCATCGCGTTGAGCGGGAATCATAACCAACGCTGTATCGCGCATCAATTCAGCCATCACGCCACCGGTGCCAATCATCAAATGCAAGCCAAGAAGCGGATCACGCGCAACACCGACGATCACTTCCGCCACCGCATCGGTAATCATGTCTTCCATGAACACCGGCCCGCTTACGCTCAAATCTTTCCACGCTTCAGCGATCGCCGCCTCTCCTTTGATGTTTAACCGAACGCCAGATTCTTCTGTTTTATGAGCGGCGGTGCTGATCTTCATCACAAGGGTGCGGTTTTCGCCAAAAGCCAGCGCATCATCAAGTCGATCCACCAGCCGTCCTTGCGGAATTGTGACCCCATGCTTCGCCAGCAGCGTTTTGGCTTCGGCCTCTCCAACCACCTCGCGCGCATCACCAAGAGGCGAAAGCCCCCGAGGGAGATGGTCGCAATGTTGGCTCGCGCCATGGGCGGCAGCAATCGCCATCATGGCAGCATCAAAGCCTCGCATTGGCACAACCCCCTTCGCCATCAGATTTGCGGCAATATCCTGCGGCAAGGATTCCGGCATGCTGGACAGAACCACCGCCATTTTGCCCGTGGTTTTCTGAGCGTGATGCCAAGCATGGATGGCCTTATGCCAATCTTCTGCCCGTCCCAGATGAGGCGCGGGGAAATCAATAATCAAAACACATACCTGTTGCCCGGCTTGCATGGCGGCGGTGAAAGTCGCCTTCAGCCGTTCTTCATCGCCCCAATCAAAAGTGTGGTAATCAAAAGGATTGCTGACCGTGACCAGCGGGTTGACCGTGGCGCGGATAGCCGACGCCGCCGCCGGGCTAAGACCAGGCATGGTCAAGCCATGCCGCGCCGCCGTATCCGCGATCAGCGATGCTTCCCCTCCGGAACAAGATAAGGTGAGGATTGTTGGCTCAGCTACGCCTTCACCATGGCCAAAGAGATGCAACAACGCCAAGGCTTGCAAAAACCCATCCACGCTTTCGATCACCCCTACGCCTAAACGTTGCAAGAAC
>CAYNQW010000003.1:19227-37452 GCA_964399415.1 uncultured Hyphomicrobiales bacterium | reverse complement strand
AAATTGATCGACAGATTCGAAGATTGCGTGATGATCGCCACGCCTTCTTCCACCCGTTGCCCGCCATGAACATCTGGCCATAACAACGCGCCATCCAGATAATTGATCATGCCGTAACAGTTTGGCCCCAAGACCGGCATCATCCCCGCCGCCACCACCAGATCATCTTGCAAAGCGGCACCGTCATCGACTTCAGCAAAACCAGAAGCGAAAGCCACAACCCCGCCGGCTCCCATCGCGGCGAGTTGCTTCACCATCTCAATTGACGCATGGCGATTGATGCCTAGAAAAACCGCATCTGGCGCTTCGGGCAAGTCATCAAGACTGGCATAGGTTTTCACGCCCGCGATATTATCCCGCGAAGGATGCACCGGCCAAATCGCGCCATCATATCCCATTTCTTGGCATGAGGTGATCACCGCCGCCGCCCAGCGTCCGCCCATCACCGCAATATGACGGGGGCGCAACAACCGTTGCAAGGAAGCAAGATCATAAGACGTTTGATGAGGCGCGGTCATTACGACATGAATCTCACAGGCTTAACCGCCCAACCGCCTCAGCATATCGCGGCTGATGATATGCCGTTGGATTTCTGATGTGCCATCCCAGATGCGCTCCACCCGAGCGTCTCGCCAGAACCGTTCCAAGGGCAAATCCGCCATCAACCCCATCCCACCATGAATCTGGATGGCTTGGTCGGTGACACGCGCCAACATTTCAGACGCATAAAGTTTAGCCGAGGCGATTTCTCGATTGGCCTCTAGCCCTTGGTCAAGCCGCCAGGCCGACGCCAATGTCAACCAATCGGCGGCGTCAATTTCCGTGATCATATCCGCCAATTTGAAACTCACGCCTTGGAATTTACCGATCTGCTGACCAAATTGCTTGCGATCCACGCAATATTGCGTGGCGATATCAAGCACACGCCGCGCCCGCCCAACGCACATCGTGGCAACCGTGATGCGGGTGGCGTAAAGCCAAGTGTTCATCACATCAAAGCCACCATCAACTTCGCCTAAAACTTGGCTGTTTGGGATTCGGCAGTCGTCAAAACTCAAGACCATATTGTCATAACCGCGATGCGACACCGAATGATAGCCAGGGGCGATCTCAAAGCCAGGATGCCCGCGATCAACCAGAAAACAGGTGATGCGCTTCTTTGGCCCTTTATCGGTCATGTCCTCACCCGTGGCGACAAAGACGATAACAAAATCCGCATGGGCAGCACCTGAGATGAAATGCTTGGTGCCATTCAGGATCCAATCATCTCCATCCCGGCGCGCGGTGGTTTTCATCCCGCGAACATCAGAGCCAGCGTCAGGTTCTGTCATGGCCAGCGCGTCCATCCGTTCGCCGCGCACGGCAGGCAATAAATATTTTTCCCGCTGTTCGCCTTCGCAAGCCATGAGAATATTTTGTGGCCGCCCCCAAAAATGAGTCAGCGCCATAGACCCTCGCCCCAGTTCACGTTCCAGCAAGGCAAATTCGAGGTGGTTTAAGCCGCCGCCACCCACTTCTTCCGGGAAGTTTGGCGCATAAAACCCCATGCCCAACACTTTGGCCTTAAGATCATCCGCGATCTCTTTCGGCACATGACCCAATCGCTCAATTTCGGCTTCAAGGGGATAGATTTCGTTTTCAACAAAAGACCGCACGGTATCGACGATCATTTCTTGTTCTTCGGTTAACCCAAAATGCATCACTATCTCCTGGAAAAACTCTTCATCCGTTGCAAAATTATTTTTGCCTCAAGCCAATCGAAGCGCCAATTTCTTCAGGACGGGGCAATGCCGATTGACGTTCAGCAATGGTATCGCACAACCCTTTCATGGCATCAGGCATGGGGCTGGATCGCCCGGCCTTCATATCGACATGCATCAACATATGCTCACCCGTGGCCAAGAGATTGCCTTTTTCAGCACCATAAAGTTTGTGGAACAAATGGATGCGCTTGGCGTCATGCTGGATCAATTGCGTTTCAACCCGCATAGGTTTTCCTGCTGCCACTTCGTCAATATGCTTAATATGCGTTTCGATCGTGTACCAAGACGCGCCTGTCTCCACATAAGCCGGTCCTCCGCCAATCCAAACAAGCAGACGGTCTGTTGCCATGCTGAAAACTTCGAGATAGCGGAATTCTGTCATATGGCCGTTGTAATCGGTCCAACCTTGATCAACCCGCCCTGACCATGTTTCCAACACCTCACCATCGGGCAAGCGTTGATCTCCTGATTTGACGCGTTCTTCGGCAGGGTTTTGGATCAACGCCCCTGCCCCCCAATTATTGGCTTTCAAGGCTTTCAGAATATCAACAAGGTTATTGTCACGAATCTCTTCAAGTTCATGAATGGATTTGCCGTTTGCCTGAGCGTCGCTCTGGTTGGCAATCATGTCGATCAATTCATCGTCCCAATCGGGCACGTCTGTCAATTTTGTCCAAGGCCATTGCAAGGATGGGCCAAATTGTTCAAGGAAATGGCGCATCCCGGATTCACCGCCGCCAAGGCGATAGGTCATGAATTGCCCCATTTGCGCGTAACGCAAGCCAAGCCCATAGCGCACCACATCATCAATGGTTTCCGCTGTGGCAATCCCATCTTTGATCAGCCATAAACTTTCACGCCACATGGATTCCAGCAAACGGTCGCCGACAAAGGCATCAATTTCCTTTTGCAAATGCACTGGCTTCATGCCGATGGACGCATAAACGCTCATGGCCTTAGCGATGGCGTCAGCAGATGTTTTCTTGCCGCCGACGATTTCCACCACCGGCAATAAATAAACAGGGTTATATGGATGCGCCACCATCATGCGATCAGCATGGGGCATCTCGGCTTGAATATCGCTCGGCAACAGCCCCGAGGTCGATGACCCAATAATCGCATCACCAGAGATCGCTTCGCCAATTTCTTGATGAATACGTTTTTTAAGGTCAAGACGTTCTGGCGCGGATTCCTGCACCAAATCAGCGCCAGACACCGCCGCTCCGATCGAGTTTTCATAGGTCAATTGACCAGGATCACCCAAGGTTTGACCCGGCCAAAGCCGCGCCATCGCCCGTTCAGCATTGCTCATAATAGCGTCAAGTTTTCGCTTGGCATCAGGATCAGGGTCAGCGATAGCGACATCAACCCCAGACAGCACCAATCGGGCGGCCCAACCGCCGCCAATCACCCCGCCGCCAATCACCGCGGCTTTTTTAGGTTTTCCCATCGTTTTTTACCGTTTTGTCAGTTTTAATTTTTCACGCACATCTTGAGGAGACATGATTTTGATATTCATCGCCTCGTTGATGGTTACCGCCCGTTCGACCAATTGCGCGTTGGTCGCCAATTGGCCTCGCGACAAATAGATATTGTCTTCCAAGCCAACCCGAACATTACCGCCAACAATCGGCGCCAGCGCGGCATAAGGCAATTGCCCACGGCCAATCGAAAAGGCCGAATAAATCCAACCTTCAGGCATATTATTGACCATGGCCATCAATGAGTTGACGTCATCAGGCGCGCCATAAGGGATGCCCATGCATAATTGCACCACCACCGGATCATCAATCAGCCCTTCGGAAACCAATTGCTTGGCCAAGACGAGATGACCTGTATCAAAGACTTCGATTTCAGGACGCACCCCAGCGTCTTGCATTTGCTTGGCCATGGCGCGCAACATCGACGGCGTGTTGGCCATGATATAATCCCCATGGGAAAAATTCATGGTGCCGCAATCCAGCGTGCAGATTTCAGGGAGCAATTCGCGGACATGTTCCGTGCGCTCCGATGCCCCGACCATATCTGTGGATTCATGCAACGGCAGCGGCGCTTCAGCAGAGCCAATAATGAGGTCGCCACCCATGCCAGCGGTGAGATTAATCACGACATCCGTGTCTGACGAACGAATCCGATCCACCACCTCGCGATAAAGATGCACGTCGCGAGCCGGCGCCCCTGTTTCAGGATCACGAACATGGCAATGCGCCACCGCCGCCCCAGCCTTAGCCGCTTCAATGGCACTTTCGGCGATTTCTTTTGGCGTGATGGGAACCAAATTGGATTTGCTGATGGTGTCGCCCGCACCCGTTACAGCGCAAGTGATAAAAATCTCAGTATTCATTGCGTCATCCTCTTCTGAATATCAGATGATCATGACCAAGATTTTAGAAAAGGGAAATATATTTCTTACGGTTTTGGCGTTTAAGAACGATAGCGATCAAGGATATGGCGACTGATGGTCGGAATGTGGTCGCCGCCGGAGCCGTTATCCATATAATCTTCATATTGGCGGGCAATAACTTTGCCCAATTCCACCCCGGGCTGATCAAAACTATTGAGGTTCAGAAGCCAGCCAGACACCGCGGTGATATGCTCATAATAAGCCAGCACACGCCCCAGCGCGAAAGGCGAAGTTTCTTGCCAAGTGACCACCGTCGATGGACGCCCACCAGTGAAGCCTCGCTCAGAATCCCCCATGGCGAGGCAATCGGCCTGCGCCAACATTTGAGCGATCAAATCACGGTGACGAAGACGGGTTTTTGCGCTGGCATCACCGGTTAGCGAAATGGCTTCAAGCGGCGCAAGAAAATCCACCGGCACAATATCTTGCGATTGATGGATCATCTGGAAAAAAGAATGCTGAACATTGCTGCCGGCTTCACCAAAAACGATGGGCGATGTTCCGAGAGGTTGGGGTTTGCCGTCAGCGGTCATGGCTTTGCCATTGGATTCCATCTCCAATTGCTGAAGCCATGATGGCAATAAATTCAACCGCTGATCGTAAGGGATCACCGCTAAGCCGCTTCGCCCAAGAAACGCGCGGTTCCAAACGCGGATCAACCCCGCAAGGATTGGGATGTTTTCCGCCACTGGCGCGCTGGCAAAGTGATCGTCCATTTGACTCGCGCCAGCGATCATCGCCGTGAACATTTCCGCACCAATCGCCACCATGATGGGCAACCCCACCGCTGACCAAAGCGAAAACCGCCCGCCAATCCCTTCATCCATAGGCAGAATCAAATGATCAGCAATGCCGCGATCTTTCGCAACGTCGGGGCGAGAGGTGACGGCAATCACGCGGCCTTGCGATGACACACCATTGCTTTGAAACCAATCTTCAGCAGCGGATAAATTGCTCATGGTTTCTTTGGTGGTGAAGGTTTTGGAAATCGCAATCACGGCGGTGGTGATGGGGTTGAGTCCAGCCAAGAGATCATCAAGATGCGACGGGTCAATATTGCTGACAAAATGCACTTCCGGCCCTTGATGAAACGGCGCCAATGCTTCGACCGCCATCTTCGGCCCAAGGTAAGACCCGCCTATGCCAATCGCCACCACATCTTCAACCCCAAGACCAAGAATGGTATCGGTCATTGCGGCCATGGTGGTGATATTCTCTTGCGCCATGAGTTGGTCAGGGTTTCGCAAATGCGCGTGTAAGGCAGGACGATTTTCGCTGATATTGACGATTTCACCCGCCAGCATCGCGTCTCGCTTTGGCAAAACACTCTGCCCCCAATCCACCAAGGCTTGCCATTGATCAAGGTCTACGCATTGGCGGGAAAAATCCACCTGCATATCATCGAGGGTCAACATCATCGCCGCCGGCGGAGCCGATGCCCGCAAGCGTTCGGTGAGCATTCCCGCATCAACCGGCTTTGATGAAGCAAGGTGGCGAAGGCGATCAATCATGGCGTGCTGTTTTGTGGTCATGGCGGCACTATGCCTTAACCCGATAGCCTTTTCAATCGTGAAGGATTCGGGAAAAGATTGGGGAAGGGAACATGACAGACATTTCTTGGCCGCTCACCTGATTGCAACCTTATCGCCTTTGGTTCAGAATACAGCATGACGAAAGCAACCGTTTTATTTATCGCCCATGCCCCCTCGCCCAACACCTTGGCCTTGCGAGACGCGGCTTGCGGGTCCATTGCCCGCGATAGCGACGTCCATTTGATCACCAAATCGCCATTTGATTGCACCCATCACGACGCCCTTGCCGCCGATGGTATTATAATCGGCACGACTGAAAATATTGGCGCCATGGCAGGCGCAACCAAAGATTTTTTTGACCGCAGTTACAACCAGTTGTTGGATGTCTCAGCAGGCAAACCCGTGGCGGTTTATATTCGTGCAGGTCTTGATGGCACTGGCACAAAATTGGGGATTAACGCCATTATCACCGGCTTAAGGTGGCGGCTCGTGGCAGAGCCTCTATTGTTAAAAGGCGAATGGCAGGATGCCTTCACCGACGCCACCCCCGAACTTGCCTTGACCCTTGCTGCTGGCGTTGAGATGGGACTTTATTAATTTTCTTTGCTCGGACAAGGCGGACGTCTATATAGATAGAAATGATGATAACGTCCCTCCTTTCTCGCGCTTATGGTCATGCGCCTTTGATGCTATGCCTCGCCACTCTTGGTTGGGGCGGCAACACTATTGCTAGCCGCCTTGCGGTGGGGGAAGTATCCCCCATGTTGCTGATTTTTTTGCGTTGGGGGGTTGTGGTTACCATTATCCTTTCCCTTTACCGCAAGGATATGCTGGAGGTTTTGCCGGTGATCCGTAAGCGTTGGTTGTGGGTGGCGCTGATGGGCGGTTTGGGGCTGAGCATGTTTAACAGCCTTTTTTATATAGCCGGTCATTTTACCACCGCCGTCAATCTCGGCATTATTCAAAGCACCATGCCAGCGTTGATATTAATGGGATCATTTCTGGTCTTTAAGACACGCATCAATTTGCGCCAATGCGTGGGGCTGTTCATTGCGTTATTAGGGGTTGTGGCGGTGATTTCACAAGGTTCTTGGGAAAAACTCGCCGTTCTCACTTTTAACATGGGTGATGTGCTGATGCTCATCGCCTGTTTGTTTTACTCAGCATATACGCTTGGGTTGAGAGGTCGACCCAATGTCAGCAGCATGGTGATGATGGGATTTTTTGCAATATTCGCCTGGCTCGCCACGATCCCAATGCTGGTGATTGAAGCCTATACCACAGGCATGATTTTTCCAGGTGTGAACGGATGGCTGATCATCGCTTATGTTGCGATCATGCCATCCTTTCTTTCGCAAGTGTTTTTTATGCGGGGTGTTGACCTGATTGGACCGGGCGCCGCGGGGCTCTATACGAATATGGTGCCTGTTTTCGCGGCTATATTAGCGGTGTTGCTGCTGAATGAAAGTTTTCATCTCTTTCACCTTGCCGCTTTAATCTTGGTCTTTGCCGGCATCTATCTCTTTGAGATCAAGAAATAGGGACGACACTTAGCCTTTGTTTATTCAACAGGCTTAAGATTCATCGCGCAATCTTTGCCGTTTTTTGCCGGAAGCAAATCGTATTGAAGATGCTGGCCTTCAACCAGTTCTTTCATGCCGGCTTCTTGAACAGCGGTAATATGCACAAAAGCATCGGATCCGCCTTCATCAGGCTCAATAAACCCAAAACCTTTAGTAACGTTGAACCATTTGACTTTGCCAGTAGACATAATTTCGTCCTCATTTCATTGAAAAACAACAGTTTTTCTAGTCGAGTGTTGGTTAGCCGATATTCTGGCCAGTCAACAGATTGTTGTGGTAAAGGTAGATATGGTTTATTTGGCCTGCCTGACAAGAGTTTTTTTTATCTTTTCTTCTTTTTAGGCTCAAGCGCCTTAATCAAAATAGACACATCTTGTTCTTGCCAGCCTCTATCTTGAACATCCGCCAATTGCGCCGCCACCAAGTTAAGGCCGGGCATATTGAGTTCCTTTGCTTTCGCCGCCATTTTTGCAATGCCCGCGTCTTTATCCAGCAATTGTGATTTCATCAAAGGCGTAAAATCCTGATCTATCATTTTCGGCGCCAGCAATTCGAGCATGCGGCTATTGGCAAAGCCAGACGACAGGACATTCATCACCGCGCGTTGATCCGCGCCATAAGCCGCCGCAAATTGCATCGCTTCTGCCACCCCTTGAATGGTGATGATTTGAGCGATCTGGTTGCAAAGTTTGGTGATTTGACCCGAACCAGAGCGCCCCATATGCAATTGCGTCTTGGTGTAATGCGCCAAAATAGGGAGCAATTTTGCCACCGCGTGATCATCGCCGCCCATCATCGTGGCTAGGGTGGCGGCTTCTGCCCCAATTGAGCCTCCCGTCACCGGCGCATCAACAAAATCAACACCCTGCATGGCTAGAGTGTCATGCACAAAAATAGCCGTGTCAGGATCAATGGTGGAATGGTCTGCCACCAACAGCCCCGGACGAGCGCCTTGAATCACCGCATCATCACGATCCAACAACACCTCGCGGACATCGTGCCCCGCCATGACATTCACCAAGACAACATCGACTTCCGCCGCCAATTCAGCCGGGGTTGATGCCGCTTTCGCCCCATTATCCATCAATGTCTTCAATTCTTGATCAAAAGCTTCAGGTCGCCGCGCATAAAGCACGAGGTCATGGCCATGGCTTTGCAGATGCGTCGCAATCGGCCGCCCCATGGCGCCTAATCCGATGCAACCAATGATAGGCTTTGCCGATTTTGTTGTCTGCTCCATGGTCATCCTTTTCTTGATTGGCCTCAAAGTATAAATCTTATTTTTCCAACATCCATGAAAATTAATCTCCTTGAGTTGAAATCTCTTAAAAAGGAATTAATTCGATCTTTGCAGAGCAAGGATAATCCCCCTTTCTTGCTCTGCAGCCATCCCAGCAAGTCAATCCTGGCGGAATTAAAAATATTTAATATTGGGATTTTGACTGTTGTTTATCCCTCGAGACGACTTTAGATTAAGACAATCAATACCATCCGAATAAAGAATTGTTTTCCCATGCGCGCTGCTGATTTGCTCATACAAGCCCTTATCTCAAGTGGCACCGATACCGTGTTCAGTCTTTCCGGCAATCAGATTATGTCGATTTATGACGCCGCGATTGATCAGCCCCTTAAATTGGTTCACACACGCCACGAAGCCGGCGCGGTTTATATGGCCGATGGTTATGCCCGCGCTTCCGGCAAAACAGGGATTGCGCTTGTTACCGCGGCGCCGGGTTTTACCAACGCCATCAGCGCGTTATATGCTGTCTCCGCAACCGAAACACCACTGGTGTTGCTTTCAGGCGATAGTCCCGTGAGCAAAGACAAATTGATGCCATTTCAAAAAATGGATCAGCAAGATGTCGCGCGACCTTTGGTCAAAGAAACTTGGCGTCTTTCGCATCCTGACCGGATTGGTCATGATCTTGCCAGCGCAATCGCTTTGGCAAAATCAGGGCGACCCGGCCCGGTGCATCTTTCCTTGCCTGAAGACATCCTGACCGCGACGATTGAGGAAAGCCAAGACCTTACCCCTGAGCAATTTACCTTAGAAAACGTGTCTTTGGGCAATGCCGATTTGCCCTCCGTCTTGAGCATCATCGACCGCGCCGAATATCCTGTGATCATCACCGGCCCATCTTTGCACCCGAGCCGCGCGCCCGGCGTTGCGGACCGATTGATGAAAGCCTTGAATATTCCCGTGATTTGCATGCAAAGCCCGCGCGGTCTCAATGATCCGGCCTTGGGCAAAATCAGAGAAGTTATCGCTGAAGCCGATAGTTTGATCCTGATTGATAAGGATGTTGACTTCACCTTGGCGTCTGGGGATTTGGAACATGTTCCCGCTAATAATATTGTGCTGATCGCCAGCAACGCTGAATCCATTGCCCATGCCAGCACCATGTTGGCCGGACGACTTAAATGGGGGTGCATTGCGGATCCTTTGGTGGCCGCCCAAATCCTGACCGACGTCACCACCATAAAAGGCAAAAGCCCTTGGTTGCGGCAAGTGATGAAGAAGATTGCGGTGCGACCAAAACCGCCACAAAGCACGGATTCAATGATCGCGCATCAAGTGATGACCACCATCAACACGGTGATGGCTGACGCCAACCCCATTTATGTTATTGATGGTGGGGAAGTGGGGCAATGGGCGCAATCGGTTCTGCCGCTTGACCAAGCGCTCATCAATGGCACATCAGGGGCGATTGGTGGCTCTCTGCCGCAAGCGATTGGAGCGGCATTAGCGCAACCCAAAAGACCGATTATCGCTATTATGGGCGACGGCACAGCAGGGTTTTATTTGAGCGAATTGGACACCGCACGTCGCCTCGGTTTGAAACTCATTGTGGTCATCGTCAATGATTTGCGATGGGGCGCCGAAGTCGTCATCCAAGAGCGGGTTTATGGCAAAGATCGTGTTCAAGGATGCCTGCTGGACGATAAGACGCGTTATGATCAAATCGCTCAAGGTTTTGGGGCAAACGGTCTTTATGCCGAGACGCCGGAGGCTTTGCAAAAAGCCCTTATTGCCGCTGGCAAAAACCGCAAGCCAACAGTGATCAATGCCATGATCAAAGGCATGCCCGCCCCCAGTTTCTAAAGCAAAACGATTTAAGATTCACCTTCTGACAGGAAGGTTAGCACGCGGCTGTTCTGGTCGATGCCTAACGTAGCGCGGTCAGCATCGCTCAAATGCTGAAGCGCGGCGATCCCCGCGATCCCCGAAGGGGTAGAACCAAGCCCTTTGGACGCGAGCAAGGCAGTTGTTGTTGCCGCTTCTTCCTCTGTAATAACTTGTGCAAAATCCGCATCATCCGACAGGGCTTTGAACGCTAATTCCGACGCTTCTTTGCAATCGAGCCGCCCCATAATCGAAACGCCACCATCAACTTTAATCATTTTACCGGCCATCAAACTGGCTTGCAGAGGGCGGGCTTCATCAGGTTCAACATTGATGATCATCGGCGCATCCCCATAATGGCGACGACACCAACGCGCCATGGCGGAAGATAAACCGCCAACACCAGCCTGCAAAAAGATATGGGTGGGGCTTTGGCTCTGGGCATCAAGTTCATCGGTCGCCTCTTTGCCCATGACCAAATACCCTTCCATGATGAGGCGTGGGATATCTTGATATTCAGGCCATGATGTATCGGAAATCAGCACCCCTTTACCGGCTTGGGAATCGGCTAGCGCTAACGCCATGCTGTCCTCGTAAACCTCGCCATGGCGGATCACATCAGCCCCGATGCCGCGCAGTCGTTCGGCAAAACTTTCAGGCACCGATGCGCTTAAATAGATGGTTGCCTTCGCGCCAAAGATTCGCGCCCCCGCCGCCAGCGATAGGCCGTGATTGCCCGCGCTCGCCGCCAAGACCGAAACCCCATTAAGCGCTTTGCTGTAATCGCCGCCATCAGGCATGGCGTCCATGGCCATTTTTGCCACCACATAAGCCGCACCCAAGGCTTTGAAACTGCCTAAATTCATGCGGGTGCTTTCGTCTTTGATCCATAATTTGCTGACGCCGAACATCGCCGCCAAATCCTCTTGATCGTGCAAGGTTGTTGGCGCGTAAGCCGGGCATTGTTTCAGCAACGCCAAAACCGGTGAGGCATCAGCGCTGATCACATCCGGATATCGAGATTGGCCGCGCATTGGATTCGCCGCAAGGGTTGGATAAAGATTGGACATTAGACCCGCTTTCATAACTATAAATATTACGCGGTCAGCCTAGCGCAAATGCTTAAACCACCGCAAATGATTTACCAGCTAAACCGCATCCCACGCGATTAAGCCGCGTTTGACACGGCTTCACGCATTAATTTAAGAACATCATCAGCCATATTGACCCGAGGCCCTGTGCGAGGGATCACCATGCTGAGTTTTCGGTGATACGCATCTCCCAACGGCATGGCCACAATACCATCAGGCAAATCAACCCCCACCAACAACGGCACAATCGCAACGCCAAGCCCTTGTTTGACCAGCGCTTGCACGCTTTCTAAAGAATCGATTTCCATAATCGCACCATGATTATTGCGGTCATGATCGGTGTAATCTTCCAGAATTTCATCAATCAGCCGCCCCACCCGCGCGAGCGGATTAAAGCGCACGATCGGGTTAACCGCGAGACAGGCCGCCGCGGTATCGCCATCTTGGTCTTTGCCTTTGATCACCGCCAGCGGCTCCGTCACCAAGTGATGATAACTTAAATCAGCGGCAGGTTTATCAGGCATGGTCAGAAGCGCAAAATCAATCCGTCCCGCCAACAAATCCGCCTCCAATTCGTGGCTGGTGCCCAAATGCACGGTGACGTCTAAGCGGGGGTAGCGTTCACGCAATGTTTTGAGCGCGAATGGCAAAAAACTGCTCAAGCAAGTATGCACCGCGCCAATTCGAAACCGACCCGTTTGCTCAGATAAGGCTGTCTTTGCCGCCAAATCTTGCCAAGCGGTCAAGACGTCATCAGCCTTGGTCAGAAAGACTCGCCCTTCTTCGGTGAGCGGCGGCGGCTTCCGGCTTCGGTCAAACAACAAGCAGCCTGCAAAATCTTCTAGATCACGCATTTGCATGCTTATGGCGGAAAGCGATAATCCCAATTCGGCGGCGGCGGCATGGAAACTGCCACAAGCGGCCACGGTTCGAAAAACCTTTAGCGTTTTAATATCAGCCATTACATCACTTCATCTTCGCGGTTATCGGTTTCACCATAACGATGCAGGGCTGGGGGCTTTAACCCATCATAGAGTTTATCAATGCCTGCATTAATCTGATCCCCGTGATCCGCAAAAAGCGAATTGCCTTGCAAATCGCTATCGACAATGAATGGGCCAAAGTTTTCAACGTTAAACAGCCACATCGCCTGCGCGATTCCAAGATCATCAAGCCAAATCACATCTTTAACCGACTTCACCCCGCGCCCCAACAGCGCGCCCGTGCCATAGCCCACCGTGGTCAGGTAAACGGCTTTCCGCGGGGCAAGGATTGTCTTGTAATCATCGCGCGGCATCCCGCCCTTGCCAATCACCAGTTTTGTCCCTGTGGCATCAAGCCAATCGGCCATCCATTTGGAAAAGCGGAAGGACGCGGTCGCCGTCACCCCGCCGATATTATAACTGCCTTTCCCATCAGGGGCGGCGGCGGGGGAACAATGGAAATTGGCGTTGCTCACCACTTCAAGATTATTCATCGGCAGGGTTTGGCCTTCTGCCAGCACCCGTTGGTACACACCTTCACGGGCGGTATAAACAACGCCGCTAAGATAAACCACATCACCAGGCTTAAATTTTGCAATCGCTTCATCGCTGGCGGGAAGATCAACATAATGAGTGGTCATTTTTGCCGATGACGATTGAGGCTGTTGCTCTTTTTTGGTCATGCGATGCCCTCCCTGCGCATATAAGGTGTGAACCACTGAGGGTCACTGCGATAGGTGATGGTGCCATCAGCGTGTATTCGCGCTGTTGCCCGGCGTGACGACAAACAAAAAGTATGCACCGATACAGGCATTCCGCCGGTATGGGTATAGCCAACTTCAATATGGCAATCGACCACCATGGATGATCCGACAAAGCCCATGGCGCCCATCCCGATGGAATTGCCGAGGGTTTTTAACTCTGCTTCCAAATCGGCGATCTTCGGGTCAGGGTTTCTGTCACCGACCACCCGCAAGCAAGCCGCTTGTTTGCCCAATTGCATGCAGGTGTCTTTAGACCCGCCAATCCCCACCCCAACAATCGCTGGCTGACAAGCAAGGCCGCGCTTGCCAAAAGCAATCAGCGTGTCGAGCAGAAAACGCTTGATGCCGTCAATCCCATCGCCTGGAAACAGCATCCGGTAGTCTGAACCGAATAACCCGCCTTTATGCACGGTAGTGATGTCAATCCAATCAACGTCAGGTTCAAAACTCCACTCCACTTCAGGCGCATTGATCCCAAGATTATTGTTGTATTCGGTGCGCCAAAGCGGATGCACACGGTTCGGACGCAGTGGCACTTCACGGGTGGCACGTTCCGTGGCCATGCGAAGCGCTTTATCCAAGCCAACAAAACTATCCAATTTGGCGCGATCGCCCACCTTAACGTAATAGCGCGGCAAGCCTGTATCAGCGCACATTGGCCGCCGGTCTTCTTTTGCGGCTTCGTAATTATCGAGCATGGCTTTCAGCACAAAAGACGATAAATCACCCTCTTCCTGATCAACCATGGCTTTAATGCCATTGAGATAATCATCAGGAATATCAATCGCGGCCTTTTCCATAATGGTGTAGGCAGCTTCTTCGATGGTATCAATGCGGATGGTCATGCACTCTTCCTTGATGGTTTATTCCGCCACATGGCTGGAGGGCGCGCCAATAGGCCCTTCGATAAGACTCTCGCCTGGTTTGACGATAGAAAAATCCACAGGCTTGAGCGTTAATTCCAACGCATCCCCAACCTGAGAAATGCTGGTGAATTTGGTTGTTTCCAAATCGCCGGTGGTGGGGAAATCTTCACGGAAATGAGCCCCGCGGCTATCTTCACGGGCGCGCGCGGCTTTGGCGATCACTTGCGATATGGTCACCAATGATTTGACATTGAGCCAGTCATGCCAGGTTAAGTTAAATTCACGCGCGCCATCGGCAACGCCTATATCCATGATCGCCGAAGCGTATTCCTGAAGGCGGGCTTCCCCTCGTTTCAGGCTTGCCTCATCGCGCATAATGCCAACGTCATCCCACATGGTATGCGCCAGCGCGTCACGCAATTCATGGCTGGATTGAGCCGGTTTGCTGAACGGATGTTCAGCCTCCATCACCGCCGCGGTGATCATGGATTCATCGGCGTCTCGGTGCTGACCAACCGTGGCCACATAAGCCGCCATGCTATCGCCTGCAATGCCGCCAAAAACTGTCGAATTGGCCACGCCATTGCCGCCAAGACGGTTAGCGCCATGCACCCCGCCGCAATCTTCACCCGCCGCAAAAAGTCCAGGCACTGCCGTGGACGCATCGGTGTTGAATTCCACGCCGCCCATCATGTAATGCGCTGTTGGAACAACCTCCACTTGACCACCCGCCAAATCAAAGCCGCAATCACGGCAACGCTTGACCATTCCCGGGAAGGTTTTAGCCACATGATCAGGGCCAAGATGCGCCATGGCAATATAAACGCCGCCCATCGGCGTCGTCCGCCCTGCCCGCATTTCTTCATAGATGCCGCGGCTGACAATATCGCGTGTTGCACGTTCTCCCGCCGGATCATAATCGAGCATGAAACGCTCACCAGCACCATTCAGCAGATAGCCGCCAGCGCCGCGAAGCCCTTCTTCCAGCACCGTGCCGGTCATGCGCGTGTCGTCACCGCCAAGCAAACCGGTCGGATGGAATTGCACCATTTCCATATCGCGCAAGGCCAAGCCATAATCCAGCATCATGGCCAAACCATCACAAGTCTTATCCCCCGAGGGCGTATGATAACGATACATGGTGGGGCCTGCGCCAGTGGCCATCAACACCGCTTTCGCCGCCACAAAACGATATTGGCCACTGCGCATATCAATCAGCATTGCGCCAGCAACACCGCTGCCATCTTTGGCGGGGATTAATTTAATCGCTCGATGTTCTTCAAGGCGGTTGACCCGCGCCGCCCAGACTTTTTCCATCAAGCGATTGATGATCTCAATCCCCGTCAAGTCTGATTTATGCGCGGTGCGGTCAAAACTTTGTCCCGCAAAGGCTTTTTGATGCAACGTGCCATCTGGGTTGCGATCAAAAAAACAACCGATTTCATTTTCCAATTCTTGGATGCGTTCCACGGCTGTTTCGCAAAGCCGCCATGCCAAATCCTGACGCGGCAACCATTTGCCGCCGGCAATCGTATCCATGAAATGACGCTCGATGCTATCGCCGGGATTAAGCGCCACGTTATAACCGCCTTGCACCATCCGCGTGCAACCGCATTTGCCCACCAGCCCTTTGACCGCAAGGGTGATATCAAGATCAGGATTGGCTTGCTTAGCATGAAGCGCGGCAAAAAGACCTGCTCCACCTGTGCCAAGGATCAAAATATCCGTTTCATGGCGTTCGATCATCATCCGATCACCCCTGCAAGAAATCCAAAACCGCCAAGCATGGCCAAGGCCACCCCAGCAAGAACCCAACCATGACGCAACCCACCAGACCACGGCGCCCATTCCAATATCAACACCCGCAAGCCCAGCATCAAATGCAAGCCAAACAGCACCACCAATCCCCATTCGGCGAATTTGACGAGGGGGTTTTCTGTCCAGATCAGCATCGCATCAAGCGCGGCTTCCCCCTCAATCGCCAGCCCAAGAACCAGAAAATGAAATGGCAGAAACAGCGCCAGCGCCAGCCCTGACAGCCGGTGCAAAACAAACGCCATATAACTGATGCTCCATCGAGGATGGTTTGACGTCATCACACCCCTCCTCCGGTTACGGCAATCACCGCCCGCAAGCCTAAAGCCAGCACCCCCAAGGACAATATCAAGGCAATCCCATTTGCGATGCGCGTTGATGCCTTCATCCATTCGATCAAGATTTTGCGTAACCCCAGCGGGGCATGGATCGCCACCGCGATCACAAAAACTGTATAAAACACCGCCCAGAGGCTAAACCCTTGAGTGCGCGCCAAGATTTCTTCAGCCGTTAGGCCGCCACGCACCGCGATCATAATCGTGATCAAATGCGTGATCACCATCGGCGCCATTAGCACCGCGCTCAAGCGTTGCAAGGCATAAAGACGAGATTCGGTCATGGCTTTACCCCAAGCATCGCCAAAAGGCTGACCTTTTTTAGCCCCGCGATGGAGCGAGTGGGGCTGAGTCCAATCGGACACGCGGTCATGCAATTGCCTTGGCTATGGCAATTCGAACAGCCGCCAGAACCAAGCGCCGCTTCTAGCGTTTCCGCCATGCCTGTATGCCGCTCATCATTGACCAGCGTCCAAGCCCGGTTGAGCGCCGCCGGGCCAAGATAATCATCATTCCATTTGACCACATCACAAGACGCGTGGCAGACGCCGCAATTGATGCATTCAATCGCGTCATTAGCCGCCTTGCGTTTCTTAGAATTTGGATCAACCTGCGCCGGCGGATCATGCCGATTACGCGCCGAACGAAAGCCGCTTCCCGCCGCGCCCCATTTATCAATAAACCCAGACAGATCAGCGGCTAAATCTTTGATCTTTGGCATATTCGATAAAGGTTCGATGGTGATGGTGTCGCTCTTTAGGCTTCGCACATGGGTGCGGCACGTCCACCGCGCCCGGCCATTGACCGTCATGGCACAAGACCCGCATACCCCAACACGGCAAGCAAAACGATAACTTAAACTGGCGTCATGGCGTTGTTGAATTTCCGTCACCACATCCAAGATGGTTTGGTTTTCTCGGGCTGGGATCGTGAACTGATCAAAGTGACCCTCAACCCCGCCACGCCACACATTGACCGTCAATAGGTTTTGCTTTTCTTCGGTTGGTTGATTTGGCATGGTGATGGTGTTCATGGCACGCCCATTTTTTCAGATGATGATTCGGACACACTTATTATTCAAATATTGTGAATATATATTTTTTAATTTCAGAATAATAAAAGAATAAACCAGCCTTGCCAAGACCGTTCCCACCACAAAAAGCAAAAAGTTTTCCCTGCTTCTTACGATTTATCATCCACCACGATGCTTAAAACTATCACGGCGGAAACTGTACAGCGCGGCTGGATCAACTTGAACATCAATCACCGCAGGCTTGCCGCAACCGATGGCCGCTTTCACCGCGTCCCCAACATCATCCAAGCGATCGACTGCAAAGCCCTTCGCGCCATAAAGTTCAGCGGCTTGATCAAAAGATGGGCTTGAAACATCAGCACCAATATACCGGCCATTAAAGAAATCGCGTTGATAGGCTTTTTCAGCCCCCCAAGATTGGTTGTTCATCACGATGGTCACGGTGTTGATATTATGATCCACCGCCGTCGACAATTCTGAAATGGTCATGCCAAAGCCGCCATCCCCCATCATGGAAATCACCGGTCGATCTGGCATGGCCAATTTCACCCCTAACCCGCAGGCAAACGAAAAGCCAACCAGGCCAAAATCAAGCGGCGTAAACAGGCTGGGCGGTGTCCAATATTCCATGGCATCGGTGGCTTGCAGGCAAAGAGTGCCGGCATCCATGGTGAAAGCGGCATCTTGCGGTAAGACTTGCCTTAGGGTTTTGAACAAGCCTGATGGCTGCATTGGTTGTTGCGTCATCACCGCATCATCATCACGTTGCTGACGATAAACCGCGCGCTCGTCTTGAAAGGTTTTAACCCAAGCCTCGACATCTGCCTTCATGGAGGCTGTTTTGATCGCCGCGGTTAATTGTTGCGCCGTGGCACGAGCATCGGCCCAAATCCCCATAGCGACAGGGAAATATCGGCCAATCGCCGTTGGAT
>CAYNQW010000003.1:0-19127 GCA_964399415.1 uncultured Hyphomicrobiales bacterium | reverse complement strand
GCATCGGCCCAAATCCCCATAGCGACAGGGAAATATCGGCCAATCGCCGTTGGATCAAGTTCAACATGAATGATCGCCGCCTCGCGATTGATATTGTCATAGGAATAAAATGTTGAGTTAAACCCTAGGCGCGTGCCAAGCGCTAGGATGACATCAGCTTCCTTCATCAAGCGTGAAGCCACGGCATTGCCGCGCGGCCCCATTTGCCCAGCGTTAAGCGGATGGCCATAAGGCACCGCATCGCCATGGCCGGGCGCCAACACCACCGGCGCGTTCATCGCTTCCGCCAATGCCAGCACATCTTCGGCGCCACGGCTGTTTTTGATGCCGCCGCCGGTGAGGATCACTGGTTTAACCGCTTGGCGCAACAGATCCGCCGCACGCTCAATCGCTTTCGGATCCGCCGCCGGAAGGCTAAAGCCGCGATATTGCTCCGGCGATTGCAAGTCTTCAAATTCAGCCGTTGCCGATAACACATCCCTTGGCAAGTTTAATTGCACGGGCCCCCGTTTTGGCGTTAAGGCGAGGCGGAAGGCTTCGCGGAACATCTCTGGAATACGATCTGCTTTTGGCACCGTCCAGGTTTTCTTGGTCACCGGGGTGAATAGCGATTGCTGATCCACTTCTTGAAAAGCATCGCGATAAACATGTTCCGATGACAACATCCCCGCGATGGAAACCACCGGGGAAAAGGCTGCTTTTGCTTGGGCTAAACCTGTGACCAAATTGGTGGCTCCAGGGCCGTTCTGTCCGGCCAAAACCACCCCAGCCTGCCCCGACGCCCGCGCGTAACCATCCGCCATATGCGTGCCGGTACGTTCATCATGAACGCCGATAAACTGAAGTCCTTCAGCATCGTAAAGCGCATCGAACATCTCCATGGTGGCGGATCCGATCAAGCCAAAGACATATTGGCATCCCTCAACCTGAAGCGCATCTACCGCGGCTTGGCCGCCGGTTCTTAAGTTGGTCATGGCATACTCCTATTTGTTGCGGTCGAGGCGGTTCAAAAAATCCAACATTGGCGGTAAAAATAAATCCGGACGCTCCACCAACCCCATATGCTGGAGAGTCGGGATGATCTGATGCACCGAATCAGGTATCTCATCGGCAATGGCTTTGGTCATGGCAGGGGTGGAGCCACTATCATGCTCACAGGTGATCACCAGAGATGGAGCGTGGATGGGCTGGGATGGCCGGATCAATTCAACCACACCATTGGCCAAAACGTATCGGCAAGCGGCATAGGCGTCGAGGTTATTGGCAAGCACCCCTTGGCGGACTTGATCCACCCTTTCAGGATGGCTTGCGCGAAAGGCCGGGGTAAACCAACGTTCGAGGGTGGCGTCCATGGTAGAGGCTATCCCTTCTTCGGCGGTCATGCGCGCCCGCGTCTCGACCTTGGCTTGTTCCGCTTCCCCGCGCTCATGGGGCGAATTCAAAATGATCAACCCCGCGACGCGATGAGGATGATCAAGCGCAATACGGCGGTTGATCATCCCCCCCAAAGAGAACCCAATCATCACCGCTTGTTCGATGGCCAAATCATTCATCAGATCAATGATTTGCTCAGCAAACAATGTTAGGTCAGGGGTTCGTGGCGGCAAAGCGCTATCCCCATGACCATAGAGATCAAACACAATGACATCATAATCCTTGGATAAGGGTTCAATATAGTCATCCCAAGTGGATTGACTTAACCCAAGCCCGTGGATCAACACCAAAGATGGGGCGTCGATTGTGCCGTAGCGTTGATAATGCGTGCCATTCGACAATCGGGGCATCAAGAACTCCGGCTTAGGTGGAGAAAGCCGGTATGACTTGATCACAGAACAATTTCAGAGATTTTTTCTGCTCTTCCATGCTAAGCCCCATGCTGGCGTAATAAATGAATTCCTCTACACCCAGCGCCTGATAACGCTTGAGTTTGGCGATCACCTCATCAGGGTTACCAAACAGCAAATTTTCTTCCAGCATATCGGCGTTGTATTCTTCTCGATTGGCCAATTCTTCAAGCGGAATCTGTTTGGGGAAGCCATTGGTTACCCCGCCAATATTCCGGAATAAACTTTCAAATTGCCCCAAGACAAGTCGGATAGCATCAATCGCGGCATCGCGACTGGCTTGATTTTCATAAACCGCCGCATGCCGCATCATGGCAAAGCGTGGCCGCCTTGCGTTGGGATATTTGGCCAAAGTTTCTTCAAATTGCTGCATATACAATTCGGCTTCTGAAAACGAACGGGTTAATGGCCAAGACATCACGTTGCAATCGTTGCGCAGGGCATAATCAAAGGTGATCGGGGATCGCGCCGCCACCCAAACCGGCGGGTTTTCTTGCACTGGTTTCGGGCATGAGGTCGAGGCGGGGAATTGCCAAAACTCACCGTCATGCTCAACATCGCCCTTCCACAAGGCTTGCACCACGGGGAGCATTTCCTGCATATATTTCCAAGCATCTGATTGTTTCAGCCCTGGCCGCATGCGATCAAATTCCCGTTGATACGCGCCTGAACCAATCCCAAATTCAAGCCGCCCGCCACTGATCAAGTCCAGAAACGCGGCTTCCCCAGCCAAATTAATCGGATGCCAGTAAGACGCGTTGACCACGCCGGAACCAAGGCGAATGCGATCGGTATGCGTCGCCCACCAAGTCAGAATTTGAAACGGATTCGGCGCGATGGTCATTTCCAGCGCGTGATGTTCTGCCGCCCAGACGATATCGAAACCGCCATCTTCGGCCATTTGCACCATTTCTAACGTGTGTTTTTGGACGGCGTCCATGCTGGTTTTATCGTCCATTCGTTCCAAATTAACTGCGAGTTGAAATTTCATAACCACCTCCCTAACGCGCAACAAATTGACTGGCCAAAGGCGTTGATGAAGTGTTCATCCAAATCGTCTTTGGTCTTGTATAATCATAAACCGCTTGAAAACCGCTTTCGCGGCCATATCCCGATTGCTTCATGCCGCCAAATTCAGCGATGGGTGAGATCATGCGGTAGGTGTTCACCCAAACAATGCCGGCTTTTATTTTCTTTGCCACGCGAAGCGAGCGTGCGCTATCACGGGTAAAGATGCCCGCAGCAAGCCCATGTTCGCTGGCATTGGCCAAGGCCAAAACTTCATCTTCGTCTCGGAAACGCAACACCGCCACCACAGGCCCAAAGAGTTCCGTATCGACAATCGTCATATCCTGGCGCGGGCATTCGACAATGGTCGGCTCAAAGAATTGTCCAGCCAAGCCTTCGGGTCTCTTGCCACCAACGCGAATGGTGGCGCCTTCTTGCTGGGCGATGGACAATTGATTTTCAATATGCTCCAACTGAGCCTTTGTGCAAAGCGGCCCCATTTCAGTGTCTTCAGCCATGGGATCGCCGATCACCACCGATCGCGCCACCGCCGCAAGTTTTTCCAAAAATTCATCCGCGATATCTTCATGCAGATAAAGCCTTGATCCCGCCACGCAACTCTGCCCTGAAGCGGCAAAAATACCGCCAACCGCGCCATTAACCGCGCTTTCGATATCCGCATCATCAAAAACGATGAACGGCGATTTGCCGCCCAATTCTAACGATACTTCGGCGAAGTTTTCAGCCGAATTGCGGATCACATGACGCGCAGAAATAGGCCCACCCGTAAAAGATATCCGCGCCACTTTAGGATGCGTCGTCAAGATTTTCCCGCAAGGATCACCATGGCCGGTGACGATATTGACCACGCCATCAGGGATACCGGCTTCTTTGATCATACGGCCAAAAGCCAACATCGCGGCGGAAGCGTGTTCCGAGGCTTTCAGCACAATCGTGTTTCCTGCCGCCAAGGCTGGGCCAATTTTCACCGCCGACAAGAACAACTGTGAATTCCACGGCACAATCGCCGCGATCACCCCCAACGGCTCGCGATCGGTGAAAACAAAAGTGTCAGGTTTATCAATCGGCAGTGTCTCGCCGCTGATTTTATCCGCGCAACCGGCGTAGAAATGAAAATATTCCGCAATATAGGTGGCTTGCCAACGTGTTTCTTTGAACATCTTGCCCGTATCGCGGGTTTCAATAGCGCCCAATTCTTCTGATTTTTCCGCCAGCAAATCACCCAATTGGCGGAGGCATTTGCCCCGTTGAGTTGGCGTCATTACCGACCAAGGCCCGTCATGAAAGGCACGATAGGCGGCTTCCACCGCGGCATTTACATCATCGGCGGTGGCTTCTGGAACCCGCGACCAAACGTCATTGGTCGCCGGATTAATGCTGTCAAACGAGCCGCCATCCGAGGCATCGACCCACTGGCCGTTAATCAGCATTTGATAGGAAGTAACGTCCCCCATAACCCCTCCATGCGCTTTTCTATGGGAAGTGTGGCAAGGTTCTTAATATTTGACAAATGAATATTTCAGCATGATATAATCGAAATTATCGAATTATGAGATGCCCATGAACATCACCTCCCTCCGCACTTTTCTGGCCGTGGTCGAAACAGGCTCGCTGATCGCCGCGTCAAAGCAAATGAACGTGACTCAATCCACCATCACCGCGCGGTTGCACGCGCTCGAAGATGACCTTGGGCAGAAACTCCTGATGCGGCAAAAATCTGGTGCGACCATGACGGCATCAGGCCTCAAATTCAAACGATACGCTGAGGTGATGACCGAACTTTGGCGGCAAGCCAAACAAGAGACATCCTTGCCCGATGGCATGACCGCCATGTGCAATATTGGTTGCCAATTGGATTTATGGCCAAGAATAGGGCATGAATTTTTTAACGACATTAACAACCGCCACCCTGATGTTGCGGTGACGGCTTGGCCGGCGACACAAACCGATATTGAACGCTGGCTTGGCGCTGGGGTTATTGATCTAGCCCTTGGTTATCAACCTTCGGTTCAGGCGGGTCAGACCAATCTTGTGCTTGGTGAAGATAAATTGGTGCTGGTGGGCGACCGCCCTGATCGCCCGGCGCGATTTGATGATGGGTATATTTATGTTGATGCGGGTGAGGCTTTTGGCCGGGATCACGCCGCGGCTTATGCCGATGCTGGAGTGGCACGGATCAGTTTTGGATCAGCACAATGGGCCTTAGAACATCTGCTTGATCAGGGCGGCAGCGCTTATTTGCCTTTGCGGCTTTCCGCCCATCACCTTCATGAAGGGCGACTCTTTCGCCTTGCCGATGCCCCTCAATTCAATCGCCGCATTATGCTGATCATGAGCGACGCCTCGACCCGCCATTGGCCATGGCTTGATGCGGTGGTCGAACGTCTCAAAATATCATTCCAAGAAAAACCGGAACTAGAGTAATCTGGGCAAGCGTCATCTGGGCGGAACATGAATTTGCTGATAAATTAATTTTGATGGAGAAACGATGACCAACGACCTGATCCAAAAAGATGCTGTGGAAATCCGAAGCCTTTTGATCGCGGGGGACATCACCCCCCTTGATCTGATTGACGCGCTCGAAGACCGCACCGCGAGCATTAACCCAATGGTGAACGCAGTGCCCACCCAATGTTTTGATCGCGCCCGCCATCGCGCCAAGACCTTGATGGCAAAACCGATGGATGAACGCGGCCTTTTGGCGGGAATGCCGGTATTAATCAAAGACCTCAGCAACGTCGAAGGCGTCCGCTCAACCATGGGATCGCCAATTTACGCGGATTTAATCCCCGATACCTCAGACTATGTGGTGCAGGATTTAGAAACCGCCGGCGGCATTGTCACGGGCAAATCAAACACGCCAGAATTTGGCGCGGGCGGCAATACCTTCAATGATGTCTTTGGCCGTACGCTTAACCCTTGGGATCTCAGCAAATCTGCCGCTGGATCATCAGGTGGCGCCGCGGTGGCTTTGGCGACAGGCATGGCTTGGCTTGCTCAAGGCTCTGACCTCGGCGGCTCTTTACGCAACCCTGCGAGTTTCAACGGCATTGTTGGAATGCGGCCCAGCCCCGGAAGAGTGGCGTCAGGGCCAAGCGCCAATCCATTTGACACCTTAGCCGTGGAAGGCCCTATGGCGCGGAATGTTGCTGATGTGGCGCTGATGCTAGACGCGATGGCGGTGCATAACCCTCATGTGCCGATTAGCCTTGAAACGCCGCCATCGTCTTTTTTATCCGCCGCCTTAAACGCCAACAAGCCACTAAAAGTTGCCTTTTCCATTGATCTTGGCATCACGCCGGTTGATCCAGCCGTTGCTAAACTTTGCCATAACGCCGCTGAAACCTTGGCGCGACACGGCGTTGACGTGATCGAAGCGCATCCAGATTTCAGCGATGCTCATGACGTCTTCCAGACGCTCCGCGCCCATGGTTTTGCGTCTTCCATGGATGATCTCTATCGCCATCACCGCGATTTGCTCAAGCCTGAAGTCATTTGGAATATTGAACGTGGCCTTGCCCTGACCGCTGAGCAATTGGCCGATGCTGAACGCAAGCGCGGCGCAATTTATGCCAATGCAACTGACTTCATGGCGGGGTATGATTTGCTGTTGACGCCCGCGACCATTGTGCCGCCCTACCCGGTGGAAGAACGATATGTCCATCACTGCAATGGCGTTGATTTTGACACCTACATTGATTGGCTGGCTATTGCTTATGCCATTACGTTAACCAGCCTTCCGGCTTTATCCTTGCCATGCGGGATGACCGATCAATCTCTGCCCGTGGGCTTGCAATTGGTTGGCAAACCCCGAGGAGAAGCCAAACTGCTGAGCCATGCTCATTGGATGGAAACCATTCTTGGACGCATGGCAACACCGATGACACCGAAAGGATAAATTGATCAACTGAGGAGGAACCCATGCTTAAATGTCAAAGCTGCGCGATGCCCATGGCACGCGATCCCAATGGCGGCGGCACCGAAAAAGATGGATCCCGATCTCGTGTTTTCTGCTCTTTATGTTACAGCAACGGGGAATTTCATTTCAAAGGGGATGACGTCCGCGCTTTCCAAGCGATGGTGGTGAATGAAATGGTCAAAAACGGCTGGTGGCGACCGCTGGCTTGGCTCTTTACACGTGAAATTCCAAGACTTTCGCGATGGAAATCGTCATAACCGTGATCGGTTGATCTTGATCTTCAGGGGTTTTGTTTTTATAAACAGAGCCATGTCCAAATCTGATCAAAAAGCGCATCGCGCCGATATACGTCCTTTGCCGTCTTATCTCGTCAAACGCTTCAAAGGCTGGCAAGCAACGCAGTTTGAAGAGAACCGTTCATGGTTTCAGCATCTGGCTGAAATTGGTCAGCATCCGCGAGCCATGATCATTTCCTGCTGCGATAGCCGTGTCCATGCCATGACGTTATTTGGTGCGGAAAGCGGTGAGTTTTTCATCCATCGCAACATTGCCAATTTGATCCCGCCTTACAACCCCAGCGGCGATCACCACGGCACCTCCGCCGCGATTGAATACGCGGTCACGGTGTTGCGGGTTGCCCATGTTATTATTCTTGGTCATTCAAATTGCGGCGGTATTCATAGCGGGTTTGAACAATGCCACGCCAATGATGACACCTTGCTGAAAAGCACCAAATTCATCGGCAAATGGTTGCAAATTCTGCGGCCTGCTTTTGATCGGCTTGACCATGATCAAAGCAAAGAAGCCAAGATCAGCGCGCTGGAAAAAGAATCCATTCTGGTGTCGATGGATAATTTGAGTGGCTTTCCTTTTATCAAAGACGCCATGGATAATGACCGCCTAACCCTGCACGGGCTTTGGCACGATATCGGCGCTGGGGAATTGTATAGTTACAATTCCACCAAAGGTGTTTTTTCAAAATTATAATCGTGATGGGTGAGGCTTTCAGCCGCCCCTTGATTGCCGCTAGCCGCCAAGTTCTGTCAATTCACGGTGGCACTCAATCACGTGCTTGTTTTTATCCACACGCCGCGGCGGATTGGTGGTATCGCACGTGCCCGGAATAGCCAGCGGGCAACGATCGAAAAATGGGCATCCCACCGCGGTGAGGTTCACTTGCCCTGAAATGCCAGAGGCCGATTCTTGCCGCTTCATCGTATCTTCAAGCCAACCCACCCGCGGTTCCGGCACGGATGAGACCAGCAATCGGGTATAAGGATGGTATGGCGGCGACAACACTTGATCCGTTGGCCCTTGTTCGGCCACACGTCCTGCGTAAAGCACAACAATTTCATCGGCAAAAGACGCCACCGTTGACAAATCATGGCTGATGAAAACATAGGAAACCCCAGTTTTCTGTCGCAAGGATTTCAACAGTTCAATCACATTAGCCCCAACAATGGTATCCAACGCTGAGGTCACTTCATCGCACAGCACCACTTCCGGTTCAGCCGCCAGCGCCCGCGCCAGATTCACCCGTTGCTTCTGCCCCCCTGACAATTCATGGGGAAAGCGATCGGCAAACACCAACGGCAATTCCACCATTTCCAGCAATTCATTGATGCGGTTTTTCTTGGCCTTGCCCTTCAGCCCACTGTAGAATTCAACCGGTCGGCCTAAAATATCTCGGATGCGGTGGCGCGGATTAAGCGCCGTATCCGCCATCTGATAAACAAACTGGATTTTTTGCAATTCGTCACGGCTTCGTTGCCTTAAATCAGGCGCCAAGACGTTACCATCAAGCAGAATTTCGCCTTCCGTTGGCGGCAATAAACCGGCAAAAACCCGCGCTAAGGTGGATTTTCCACATCCAGATTCGCCGATAATCCCCACGGTTTTGCCGCGTTCGATCGACACATTCACATCTTTCAGCACCATGACCTTTGGGCTGCCATCGGCGTTGCGGCCATAGCCAGCGTCAATATCCTTCACCTCAAGCGCTGGCACATCCCGCATATGCTCATCCGATGAGCCTTCGCTTTGACCGGCTTCGGGCAAGGGTTTGATCGCCGCCATCAAGCGTTTTGTGTAAGGATGCTTGGGTTTATTGATGATGATATCAACAGGCCCTGCTTCTTTGATTTCGCCATTGTAAAGCACCACGATATGGTCGGCGATTTGCGCCACCACCGCCAGATCATGGGTGACATAAATCGCCGCCGCGCCTTCGTCTTTGATCACGCTTTTGAAGGCTTTCAAAACTTCGATTTGTGTTGTCACATCGAGCGCCGTGGTGGGTTCATCAAGCACCAAAAGATCAGGTTCTCCGCAAAGCGCCATCGCCGCCATCAAGCGTTGCAACTGTCCGCCTGAGACTTGGTGGGGGTAGCGGTTGCCGATGGTTTCTGGGTTTGGCAATTCCAGCGCGTGGTAAAGCGCTAACGCCTTGGCATCGGCTTCTTCGCGCGTCTTGGTGCCATGTTGCACCGGCGCTTCGGTGACCTGCTCATTGATCAAGATAGACGGGTTAAACGTTGCCGCCGCTGATTGCGCCAGATACGCGACTTTTTCGCCTCGAATGGGGCGTAATTCTTCGGTGTTTTTCTGGGTCACGTCCTCGCCCAACAGCAACGCCTGACCGCCAGCAAATTTTAACCCAGGCTTGCAATAGCCCAATGCCGATAAAGAAATGGTGGTTTTACCAGAACCGGATTCCCCGATGAGAGCCACCACCTCACCGCGGCGCACCTTGAAATCAACGCCCTTGACGATTGGCAATTCACTGCCGTCATCGCGGACAGCATGAATTTTGAGATCACGCGCTTCGAAAACCACTTCATCCATATCACGCCGTGTTTTAGGAGAGGTGGTTTTTGGCTTCGTCGAAGCGGAGGTTTTCTTCGCGCTTTTTGCTTTCGCCTTTTTAGCGGCGGATTTTTTTGCTGCTGCCATGATTACAGCCTTTTCGATAGTTTACCGCCGCTATGGGCAGAGATGTCGTCAACAATCAGATTGATTGCCACGGTCAAGGTTGCGATGGCCAAGGCTGGGGCAAGAACAGGGATAACCGACGCGCCATAAGATAACGCCCCAAGGTTTTCCCGTACCATTGACCCCCAATCGGCCTGCGGTGGCTGAACACCAAGCCCTAGAAAACTCAAACTTGAAATAAACAGAATGACGTAGATCAACCGCAATCCAAAATCCGTCATCAGCGGCATTGCTGCGTTTGGCCAAATCTCGCGGCTAATGATCCACCATCGCCCTTCGCCGCGCACGCGCGCCGCTTCAACAAAATCCATCACCATGATCTCTTGACCCAAAGCCCGCGCCAATCGAAAAACCACCGACGCATAAATGGCTCCCGCCGTGAGGATGAGGACTGGGATAGACGACCCCACCGCCGCGACCACCACCAGACCCAGCATAATCGTGGGCAGGCTCAGGAAAGCATCATTGATGCGGCTGATGATCATATCCACCCGCGGCGTTGAAATGGCGGCGCCAATGCCCATGATCACCCCAAGGAAATACGCCAAAACCGTTGCCGCAAAGGAAATGCCAATCGTCCGACCCGCGCCATACATAAGGCGGCTGAGGACATCACGGTCGCTTTCATCTGTGCCCAACCAAGCACCGGGGCGTGGCATTTGGAATTCCGAGTAATCATCGGGGAAAGGCAAATCATTTTCGCCTAGGGGGGCGATCATTGGCCCAAAGATTGCGATCAAGACCCAGAATGTGACCACGGTAACGCCAATCCATCCCGACCATGAAAATCGAAACCGGCCAATTGGTTCTGAATCCGGCAATTCGTCGAAACTGACATCGCCTTCAAACGGCGCGACGTAATGTTCTGTCTTTTTTGAAGTTCTCATTTTGGATGCCTCAAACGTGCATTGGATGCGTAAGCGGCGATATCAGCGATCAGCATCAGGATGACATAGGTCAAGCAGAAGATCATCCCAAGGCCTTGAATCAACACATAATCCCGAGTTTGCACGCCTTGAACAATTAAGGTGGCAAGCCCGTTGTAACCAAAATAAACCTCAACCACGATCACGCCGGTCACCAGATAAGCGAGATTCAGCGCCACCACATTCACAATCGGGCCGATGGCGTTTAACAGGGCATGGCGGAAAATAATTCGTTTTCGTGATACGCCTTTAAGGATGGCCATTTCAATATAAGGCGAACTCATCACATTAAGCACCGCCGCCCGGCTCATGCGGATCAATTGCGAGGCGATGACAAAGCATAGCGTCGTGATCGGCAGGGCAAAATGAGCGATCAATTCAAACACCCCTTTGCCTTCGGTGGAACCCACGACAATGGCGTTGCCGATATCCAACACAAAGACAAAGAACAGCACCAATAAAGTCGCTGTAAAGAATTCTGGCGCCGCCACCAAAGATACGGAAATCAAGGTCAAGAACCGATCATAAAGCGTGCCGGGATACATGGCCGCCATGATCCCAAGCCCCAAAGAAATGGGCACGCCAATCGCCGCCGTCAACACCGAAACAAAAACGGTGTTTTGATAGCGGTCTCGAATCAAATCGGTGATCGGCACATCGCTCGCCAAAGACGTGCCAAGATCACCGCTTAAGAAATTTTTTAACCAAATAAGATATTGAACAATATAAGGCTTATCCAAGCCTAGGCGGGCGCGAAATGCAGCCACATTTTCAGGCGTTGCGGATTGGCCAAGTCGAATTTGCGCCGCATCGCCGGGAAGAATTTTTGTGCCAAAAAAGATGATCAGTGACACGGCCAAAACAGTGATCAGACCAATGCCAAGTCGCTTCAGAATTAGTGAGGTCATGATGTTGATGCCTTATGGAAAACAGGCCCTGCCAAATGGCAGAGCCTGTCTTGATGGTTCAATTAAGCGTCATCACGCCATAGTGTCACTGGCGACTCCGCACCACCGAAGTTGTTCAGCGGCACATAGGTGAGGCCTTTGATGTTTGAGGACACCGCGTCAACATAATTCCGGTAAAGCGGAATGATGCTGCCGTTATCGTTGTGAATCTTCTCCTGCAGGACGTGGTACATTTCCTTACGCTTTGCCGCGTCGGTCACGCCACGAACCTCTACCAGAACCTTATCAAATTCAGGGTCCTGATGGTAGGTTTCGTTCCACGCTGCGTCAGACTTAAAGGCCAAGGTCATCATGATGTTAGCCGTTGGACGCATGTTCCAAGACACCACACACATTGGCGCTTTCAGCCATACCGCACCCCAGTAACCGTCAGTGGTTACTTTTTGGACATCGATATTCAAGCCAATCTTAGCGGCTTCACGCTGCAAGAAGAGACATTGATCAATCGCCCCTGGCGCCACTTCTGCGGCGGTGATCGGAACAGTGGTGTTGCCGATACCAGACTTTTCGAAGTGATACTTGGCCTTTTCAGGATCAAGCGGACGCTGAGGAATATCTGGGCTGTGGTCAAAATAAGCCGGACCAATCGGATGGTCATTCCCCAAAGAGGCTTGGCCTTTATAGACACCTTTCACCAAACGCTGGCGATCCATCAGGTACTTCATGGCCATAATCAGATCATGATTACCGGACAAATCCATATCCTTACGGCAAGCGATATTGATGTAAGCCGCAGATTCAAGTGACCAGACATCTTTACCGGCGGCAGCTTCAACCTGTGCAATTGCCTTTGGCGGCAAGTTCACCATGGCGTCGACATCACCGGCAAGGAAGGCATTGAGACGCGCCACCGGATCACCGATGCCGAAATGCTCAATCTCATCAAGATAGCCGCCTTCACCCCAATAATTGCTGTAACGCTCACCAATTGTGCGAACGCCTGGCTTAAATTCTTTCACCTTATAAGGACCGGTTCCAACCGCGGTTGAGAAATCCTTGGTGCCTTCTTGCAAAATCTTGAAGTGGAACGTACCCAAAGCGATGGGCAAATCCGCATTTGGCGATGACAAAATCGCCTTCACTTCATAGTCATTGACCTTCTTCCATTCTTTAACCATCGCCACCAGTGATGATGCGTTGGAAATGGAATCGGCACCCATATGACGGTTCATGGTGTAAATCACGTCATCGGCGGTTAAAGTTTTCCCATCATGGAATTCAACGCCTTTGCGGAGTTTGAACGTCCATTCGGTTGCCGTATCATTCGACAGCACTTCTTCAGCCAGTTCAGGCTCATACCCAAGATTCTTAGTCAAACGGGTGAGCGAACCGTAGTACATACGGCCACGGAAATAGTCTACCGCAGACGTGAACAAGGCCGGATCAAGGGTGTCGTTCGGTCCATGCTGGTCACCAGCAAAAACCACACGACCACCGCGCTTCGGCGTTGCTGCCCAAGCATCAGAAATACTTGAGAACATTGTGCTGGATGCTGCCGCGGTTGCGCCAGCTGCCATCAGATAGCCCATGAATTCACGCCGGGTGGCGCCTTTCTTGACCATCTGCATATATAATTGACGATCAGCCGGTGACAGCTGCTCGAACAAAGGATTGTTACGCTTAAACAAGGATAAATCCTCCCCTACTCTTTGTTGTTATAGAAAAGCGTAACATAAAAAATCAATTTGGCTAGGGGTGTATTTATTCTTTTTTGGTCACAATGTCGTTTTTTGAATAAATTTTGATTATACTGGCCTTAGGGAAGGTCTACCTGACGATATTTAATTTGACAGTAAACCGCATGAGCTCATGCTGTTTGGATGAATTTTTCAATATTTGCACCACCGAGCCAAGATCGCCCAATGATGGCTCTTTTGTTAATTCTGACCGGGGTGATGTTCTTAGGATTACAAGATTCACTGGTCAAAGTGGTGTCGCCTCAGACGTCTTTCTGGCAGTTTCAAACGATTCGCTCAAGCATGAACCTTGTTTTGATCTTGATCATAGCGCGCATGACTTTAGGGTTAGGCATTTTACGCCCCATAAAACCCAAGGCGGTGTTTATGCGGGCGATGATGTTGGCTTTATGCATGACCTTCTTTTTTGGCGCGGCACCGCAAATTAGCGTCACGCAAATGGCGGCGGGACTTTACACCTATCCGCTTTTCATCACCGCCATGGCCGGGCCTGTGCTGGGGGAGAAAATTGGCCCTTGGCGATTGAGCGCCCTCGCCTTAGGAGCCGTTGGGTCGATGACCGTGCTTGACCCCTTTAACGAGGCGTTTCAATGGGTGCAGATCATGCCTATTTTGGCGGGGTTTTTCTACGCTTGTAACGTCATGATTTTGCGGAAATATTGCCGCCAAGAAAGCCCTTTATGCCTGACCTTTATTGTGGCCGTGGTGTTTATGATTTTTGGCAGCCTTGGCGCTAGCGTCATGTCAGTTTTACCGTTAAGCACCGACTTCCGCGCAAGCGTGCCTTTTGTCCTCAACGCTTGGCCAGAATTATCTCTTCTGGTGGTGGGGTTTTGTGGTTTTGCCTCGCTGCTCAATTTGACGGGCAACATCTGTTTAAGCCGGGCATATCAAACCGCCGATAGCAGCTGGCTTGCGCCACTTGATTTTAGTTACCTTTTGTTTGTGACGCTGTGGAGCAAGTTGCTTTTCGGGACGTTGCCAACGCCAACCGCGGCGCTGGGCATGGTGATGATCGCGGCGGCAGGCATCATCACCGCCATTCGCGAAGGCTATAATCAACGCAAACGCAAAAAAGACGCAAGTTCAGAAACCACCGCCAAGCCTCTTTGATCATCAGCAGACGCTCTTCGGTTAGACAACCCCTAAGGTGATGCCCATCACCACGAGATAACGTGTTGTTTTGGCCAAAGCCACGATGGTGATGAAGATCCAAAACGGGGTGCGAAAAAACCCGCTCACCAGCGTGATAGGATCGCCAATAATCGGCGCCCAACTGAGCAGCAAACTCCAAACCCCATAGCGTTGATACCAGCCCTTTGCTCGATCCAGCGCTTTGCCTTTGACGGGAAACCAGCGTTTGTCTTTCAACACTTCAAATCGCGCCCCCAAATACCAATTGACCGCCGAGCCAAGGGTGTTGCCAATGCTGGCGACTAAAACAAGCCCGAACACGCTGTATTCACCGGACGCGATGAAAACCGCAAGCCCTGTTTCCGATAAGCCTGGAATGATGGTTGCCGCCAAAAAAGCAGTGGCAAAAAGCGTTAGGTAAACCATCTGATCTTATCCTAAGATCCTTCTTTGGACGAGGGGTTGGCCTGTTGAAAAATCTCAGCATCACACCACATAATAACCAAAGAAGATACCCTGTGATTATTGCGCCTTTAGGAGTTTTCAATGACAATCCGTCCCGTTCATGTCAGCAGTCAAGCCAAGCCCACCATGGAAGGCGCTGGTGTTCACCTTCATCGCATCTTTGGTTTTGGCGACACCGACCTGACCGATCCGTTTTTGATGATGGACGATTTTCGCAACGATAACCCTGACCAATATTTGAAAGGCTTTCCTTGGCATCCGCATCGCGGGATTGAGACCATCACCTATGTGCTGAAAGGCAATGTCGAGCATGGCGATTCACTGGGCAATCAAGGCATCCTCTCTGATGGCGATGTGCAATGGATGACGGCAGGATCCGGCATCATCCACCAAGAAATGCCCACGGGCAACGCGGCGGGTCAAATGCATGGGTTTCAGCTCTGGGCAAATCTGCCTTCGCATCAAAAAATGTGCACCCCCCGCTATCAAGATGTGAAATCCGCTGATATTGCCAGCCTTACCGATGATGATGGCACTCATATTCGGGTTATTGCGGGGGATTATCGGGGGTATCGCGGGCCGATTGATGGCATTGATACCGATCCCTCTTATCTCGATATTACGCTGATGCCGAATGTGAAAAAGCGGTTTCCTTTTGACACCCGGCGCCAAGGCTTTGCCTATATTTTTGAAGGCAGCGCTTCTTTTGGCAACGCGTCACAACCCTTCGGCGTCAATGTTGAAAAAGAATTCAACGGCGAAGAAATGAAAATCCGCGACCAATCGGGCAACCGCACGCTGGTGGTTTTTGGCGAAGGCGATGAGGTGGAAGTCACGGCAGGTGAATTTGGCGTTCGCTTTTTGCTGATTTCAGGCGCGCCATTGCGCGAGCCGGTGGCATGGCATGGGCCAATTGTGATGAACACCCGCGAAGAATTGCACGAAGCATTCCGCGAATTGAACGCAGGTCAATTTGTCAAAACCGGCGCTGAAGGTTGGGTCAATTCACGCGGCCGCTAACCTGTTTCGCCAATGATGAAAACGATCATACTCAAGCCATTGCTGATCTTAAAAGATCATCCCGGTTTGGCCTATGCTCTGTCAGGGATGATCGCGGTGGCTATTCTTTGGTTAAGCCTAACCCCGCTCAATGAGTTGCCGCCTGTTCCCGGAGGGGATAAGACGCATCACCTGATCGCTTATTCGGCGCTTGCTCTTCCCACGGCGCTGGCAAAGCCACGCTTGATCTTACCGCTAGCGATCCCTTACATCGTCATGGGCGGCATCATCGAATGGATTCAGCCTTATGTGAATCGCTACGGTGAAGTGTTGGATTTTCTCGCCAATACCGCCGGCGTGGTCATCGGCTCATGGGCTGGATGGGCGCTCAATCGCTGGAGCCAAGCGCGATAAACTCTCCTCAATTTCTTTGGTGAAACCGCTATGTTTGGCTGGCTAAAAGTGGATTGCCAAAACCAGCACTCTATGATTTTGTTAGTGGGCTCGTCATAGCATCTCATCATTGCTATCAGCACAATCGCAAGAAATATAAGCGGGCAACGTTGGGGATCATCATGAAACGTTTTGAAGGTAAAAAAGCATTGGTCACCGGCGCAGGCGGCGGCATTGGTCTTGAGATTGTTCGCCTGTTATCGGCTGAAGGCGCTGAGGTTGTTGCCGCGGATCGAGACGTTTCGCATATCACCGCCGCGGCTCATCTGCCGGGGGATTTGCTCGATAAAAACTATGCTGACGCTTTGCCCAATCAAGCCAACCAAGCCCTTGGCGGGCTTGATATCATTGTCAATAACGCGGGCATCATCACCCGCGGCAGCGTCACCGACACAAGCGACGAGGACTGGTCACGATCCCTTGGCGTTAATGTGGAAGCGCCCTTTCGTGTTTGCCGCGCGGCGATCCCTCTCTTAGCGGCACGCGGCGGCGGAGCAATTGTCAATATCGCCTCATGCTGGGGCTTACGCCCGGGGCCTAACCACGCGGTTTATTGCATGACCAAAGCAGCCTTAGCGTCATTGACCCAATGCATGGGCATGGATCACGCCCATCAAGGCATTCGCATCAACGCGGTCTGCCCCAATGAAGTGAACACGCCGATGTTGCGTTCTGGCTTTATCAAGCGCGGCTTTGACCCCGAAACAGCGATCGCTGAACTGGGCAAGACCGTGCCCATTGGCCGCATCGCTGAAGTCAATGATATCGCCGAGGTTGTCTTGTTTTTAGCCTCCGATGCGGCACGATATATGTGCGGTGCCTTGCTTGAGGTTAATGGCGGAAAACCTGTGTCATGAGGGCAAAACCATGAACCCATCACCATTAAAAGGAAAAGTGGCTTTAGTAACAGGGGGTCGAAGCGGCATCGGCCATGCCATCGCCACTGCTCTGGCTGAAAAGGGCGCGGATGTTATCACCGCGCAACGGCAACCTGACGATCATTTCGATCATATCATCACTGATCTATCGCAAGAAGACGAGATCAACACCATGATCAATGACGTCATCACCCGCAAAACTCGCCTTGATATTGTCGTTAACAACGCGGGCATGATGAAAGAAGCACCGGTTGATGCCATGAGCCTTGATGATTGGAATCATACCCTGATGGTGAATCTGACCGCGCCATTTCTGATCATCAAAGCGGCGTTGTCTGCTTTGCGTAAACAAGGCGGCAGCATCGTCAATATTGGGTCTATTGAAGGGCTTGGCGCCAACCCTAACCATGCCGCTTATTGCGCTTCAAAAGCAGGACTTCATGGCTTAACGCGCGCCGTCGCAGTGGATCATGGTAAGGATGGCATCCGTTGCAATGCGGTGGCACCTGGTTGGATCGACACTGACCTTAATCTTGATTTCATTGATGCCATGCCTGACCCTGAGCAATTCCGACAAGACATCCAAAAAATCCATCCTCTTGGCCGCACCGGAAGCCCGAAAGACGTGGCGGCATTGGTGGCTTTTTTGGCATCCGATGATGCTAGTTTTATCACGGGTCAGATTTATACGATTGATGGCGGCCGAATGGCTAAATTGAGTTTGCCTTAGGGGTTTTCCGCAATGTTCATGCGATAGGTTGCGCTTCGTTCTGTTCCTATTTTTATAACCAACCCCTTATTCATCAGTTTCTTTATAGACTTATAAAATTGTGATTTTGAAATGCCTTTAAGATGCATCAGCAGGCCATCATAATTGGCACTATAATCGTCCTTACCTTCATGAGTCTCATTCCATATATGAAGCAAAATATCTTTGTCAGAACTTGTCAAATCCGAAATATTAAGGTCTTCTGCGGCGATGTTGGCCAGTTGCAGCAATGACACATAGAATTGTAACTTTTCCATCATTATCTCCGAAGCAAGTACTTGTTCATTAAAGGCCTGTAGACAAATAAGAACAACAAAAAGACGGCCATGGCTCCCATAAAATCTCCAACAATGAAGTATGTAAAGACATCGATCTCCGCAACATCATAATACAATTTCATATGCAGAGTGGAATCAATAAGCGCGGTGAAGAGGGATAAAGAGGTAAACGTCCAAATAATATTCAATTTGACAATCTGGTAATTTACTGGCGCTTCTAAAATTGGCTTTTTAGATGAGAGGTTCAGTAAAATCACAGGCAGAATAATAGAAAAACTCCCAAGAATAGAACCAATGAGATTGGTTACGCTAAACTCAAAAAACCAACCAAAAGATATATATTGCGCTAGAAAAATATAGATGACTGAAGAAGGCCCCAGCATGAAGGCGAATAAAATCTTCATTCCATGAGGCAAATATAAAAGACTTACGATTTCTGAATGCGCATCGGTTCGAATTGCACTTTCAATGGGATAAATCATCAAGTTTTGAAGAACATAACTAAACAAAATAAAAAGAAAAAATGTAATGTTTGAGATCAAGTTCATTGCGTAGACCAAATAAAAAAACAACTAATAAACGGCTCACCTTAAAAATTGGGTTTGCAAATACTTATCAAGAAAAAGTCTTTGCTAATTTATTCGATCAAACCTGATTGCTGATTGAATGAGGCGATCCATCAGCAAATGGAGCAGAAATTTTCAATGGCTTGACTGGGAAAGTGGTGCCCGGGGGCTGATGGTTTTCCTATGCCCTGCGTCAACTCAAGTCACCCTT
>CAYNQW010000002.1:0-49123 GCA_964399415.1 uncultured Hyphomicrobiales bacterium | reverse complement strand
GGCACCTCGTCTTTATTGCGCTTTTTCTTGCGGTATTGTTCTTCGATCTTCCATTCAATCGGCAGGCCATGGCAATCCCAACCCGGCACATAATTGGCGTCTTTGCCGATGGCCGATTGAAAGCGGTTGATCAAGTCTTTCAGAATTTTATTCAGGGCATGGCCGATATGCAGATTACCATTGGCATAGGGCGGGCCATCATGGAGAATAAATTTCTCATGGCCTTGCCGCCGCGCGCGCAATTCATCAAAAAATCCCATGTCATTCCACATCGCCAAAATTTCCGGCTCTTTTTTGGGCAAGCCTGCGCGCATGGGGAAATCAGTTTTAGGCAGAAATACAGTCTGTTTCAGATCTTTTGCCATGGGTTTGGTTATCCTTCTTGGGATGTCCTGTGGTTATCTGGGTTTATTGAGACAATAGACCCGAATGGTCAAGCCCCGTATGGTTAAGATGAAAACGTTTGGCGCTTTCTGCATCGAGGCCAATTTGCGTTCTCAACGCGTCAAAATTTTCAAAAGCACGTTCAGGTCGAATGAAATCCAATAGAAAAACACTCACCCTTTTGCCGTACAAATCACCATCATAGCCAAAAAGATGGGATTCCAGCAAGACGCCTCGATCTGGCGCGGTTGGCCGGATGCCTAAATTCGCCACGCCTGCATAAATTTTTGGCCCCTCGCCACCGTTTTGATGATCCTGCACCGCCATGGCAATGCTGTAGACGCCAAAGGCTGGTTTCGTCATCCTATCCAAGGTCATATTGGCGGTAGGAAAACCAATGGTGCGCCCTCGCTGATCGCCTTTGATGATCTCGCCGCTGATGGTAAATGGCCGTCCGAGCATCGCCGCCGCTTGCGCCATCTCACCTTGGCTGACAAGGGCGCGAATCCGTGTCGATGAAATGGCGTCCTGATCTTCGCGCAAAATGCCAACCGGATGCGTGGTGATGCCATGATCACGGCCAAGATGGTCTATCATGTCCATCCCGCCTGAACGGTTGTTGCCAAAGCCAAAATCTTCCCCGGCGTAAAGCGCTTGAACGCCCAATGCCGGCAAAACCTTGGTGATAAAATCCTCCGCGCTGGTCTTGCGCATCGCGTCGTTAAAGGTCAAGCGCAGGATAACGCGCACCCCAAGGGCGGCAATAAACGACCGTTTATCGGCCTCATCGCAAAGATAAAACCCTTCGGAGTCAGGAGCAAAAAACCGCCGAGGGTGCGGCGCAAAAGTGATAACTGCTGGGGTTTTGCCATCGACCATGGCGGCGTTGATCAAATGCTGATGACCAAGATGAACACCGTCAAAATTGCCAATCGCCGCGGCCAATCCATCGCCAAAACGCAGCGGCGCATCGCCGATAGCCCAATCCACCACCTCAACATCATGGGGAAGGGTTGTGTTGGGGAAAGTCATAGAAGGCATGGCATCATCACAATCAACAAAGTCTTGCGATGATTTAGCAAAATTGATCTCGGCTTTCCATCATAATATCGCAAAAATCCCCCATCATACCGCCGAAACCGCCGCAATAAGGTTAAACCATGGGGATGCTGGTGAATGACCGCCGCGGCACTATTGTCACCCTTGAACAAACGCATCAGGTCTGACACAATATTAAAATAATAATTCAAGGGTTGCGGATCGACAGGTGCGATCACATCATCCGTTCATCTCGCCCCATCAATGAGGCATCAGAAAGACCCCATCATGGATATGTCTTGGATCATGGATAAACTCAATGCGGTGGATTTTTCCATTCTGATTGACGCGCTCGGCAACAGCCTGTCTGCGCTTGTTATTGTGGTTATTGGCTTGATGGTCAGCCGCCGCGTGAGCAACGCCATGCGCAATTATCTGGGCAAGATCAAACGCTTTGATGATACGCTCGTGCCGCTTTTTGCGTCGATCATTCGCTACTCCATCTTGCTGGTCACCTTAATCGCGGCTTTGGGTAGTTTTGGCATCCAAACCACTTCGATCATCGCGGTTCTTGGCGCGGCTGGCCTGGCGATTGGCTTGGCGCTTCAAGGCACGCTTTCGAATGTTGCCGCGGGGGTGATGCTTTTGTTTTTGCGGCCTTTTCAGGTTGGCGACTGGATCGAAACTGGCCCCAATTCAGGCACGGTCACCGAAGTGGGTCTATTCACCTCCATCATCACCACCTTTGATAATGTGTATATTTCGGTGCCGAATTCTGAAATTTGGGGCGGGCGGATCATCAATCATTCCAAAAACAACACCCGCCGCATGGATATAGATATTGGCATCGCTTACAACACCGATCTTGATCACGCCGAAAAAACCATGATGACGCTGACCGATGACCCTCGGGTTTTAACGGAACCAGCGCCGGTGTTTTTGGTGGTAAGTTATGATGATAGCGCCATTACAGTACGGCTAAGGCTTTATGCTCAAAATGATGTCTATTGGCCGCTTTATTGGGATATGATGCGCCGCGTTAAACCTGCGCTTGATAACGCCAAAATTGAAATTCCATTCCCGCAACTTGATTATCGGCTTGTTTCCTCCTGATATGCCCTCTGAACCTCATGTGATTTCTCGGGATAGTCTTGCCAATGGCACCATCCAGCGTTTGGTTCGTGATCGGGATGGCGAAGAAGCCGATATCTTGAGCGATGACGAATTGCTCGCGTCTCGGCGCAGTCTGATTCCTGATGATCATCAAGGTGAGGTTTGGCTTTTTGGTTATGGATCGCTGATCTGGAACCCGGTGATCGACATTTCGGAACGCTTCACGGGTCGCATTTATGGCTATCACCGCCGCTATTGCTTAAAGACCAAAATTGGCCGTGGCACGCCGGAAAAGCCCGGCCTTGTCTTGGGGCTTGATCATGGCGGCAGTTGCCTTGGTCAAGCTTTGCGTATCTGTGATTCCCGAAAAGCCACCGATGAACTTGATTTATTATGGCGGCGTGAGATGCTCAATCGGTCTTACCTGCCGAAATCCATCACCGTCCACACCAAGACTGGCCGGCGCATCCAGGCCATTACTTTTGTGATGAATCACCAAAGCCCAAGTTATGTTGCTGATTTAAGTCTTGATGACAAAGCAAGGATGATCGCCGAAGCGCAAGGCTTTATCGGCACATCTTTTGAATATCTGGATCGGACGCTGGAAAGCCTGCATGACCTTGGCATCAAGGATAATTACCTCAATGACATCAAGCGGCGAATTCTTGCTTATAAAAACTCATCATAATGTGTTCAGAAAGGCAAAAAAGCGCTGGTCAAATCCTTTGTTTTCGCCTAGGTTCACCTCAATGTCATAGAGCGATGTTTCGCAATCAGCGGCGCGAGTGTGGCGGAATGGTAGACGCAGTGGATTCAAAATCCACCGGTGGCAACACCTTGAGAGTTCGAGTCTCTCCACTCGCACCACATCGCTCAGACAATTTGCCCATCAAGGGCGTTCCTTTCAGGAGTTTCTTGTGAACGCGCCTGCCCCCAGCGATCCCGCTTCGAGTGTTTATGACCGACTGATCGCCAGCATCCCTATTTTGGCACGACTGCAACAATGGATCATTGATCTTGGCCAGCGGCCTTCAGCGCTCACTTGGCTTTATGGCCTGACCTTTTTGGAATCGATTATCTTTCCATTGCCCGTTGACCCGCTTTTTGCCGGGGTGGTGATGGCGCGGCCCAAACACTATATCCGCTTGGCGCTGTTCATCGGCCTTGTCTCGACCCTTGGCGGCATCGCCGGATGGTGGATCGGCGGCTTGATTGGCGAGGCCATTAAAGCCTCAGGTTGGATTGGCAATGATGGGCATTACGCCGCGGTTGCTAATGGGATTGCGGCTCATGGCTGGCTGTTTGTGATGATCGGCGCTTTTACCCCACTTCCTTATAAAGTCATGGCTGTTTCGGCGGGGTTTCTAGGGATTGGTTTGATCCCAATGGCCTTGGCTTCTTTGGTCGGTCGCACGGCAAGGTTTTTGTTGGTTTCCGCGATTGTTCGGCATCGCAGCGATAACAAAAAAGCCGCCCTTTTCACCGTTATCCTAATTGGCCTTGTGTTGATTTTCTGGAGGATTGTGCAGTGATGGCTTCGCTATTCGACCGCTTGCCGCCTGCCGTCATGGTGGCTTGGCTTGGCCTTGGTTCTGCGTTCATGCTGGGCATGGCTTATTTTTTTGAATTTGGCATGGGATTGTTGCCCTGCACCATGTGTTATTGGCAACGCATCCCCCACGGCCTTGTGATCGCGCTAGCAGGGATCACGCTTTTACCTTTCATGCCGCTCAACCCGAAAGCCATGCTCTTGTTTTTAGGGTTGATGCTTGCGGTCGGGGGCGGAATTGCCGCTTGGCATGGAGGCGTTGAATTAGGCCTTTTGCCTGGCCCCACGGCGTGTAGCGGCGGCATTGCCCTTGATGGCTCACCGGCGGCTCTGCTGGATCAATTATTGGCAGCACCGGTGGTGCGGTGCGACGAGGTGCCATGGTCTCTTTTTGGTTTATCCATGGCAAATTGGAATATGGTGATCAGCCTAGGAATGGCGATGGCGGCTTTGGCCTGCCTGAAACATCACTGGAAGTAAAGCAACCGCGATATTGTTCTGTTGAGGTAACCATGACCCGATCCAATCCGAATATTGATCGTTTTCTGCGCGTTGACCATGCGGGCGAATTGGGCGCCAAGCGCATTTATGAAGGTCAAATTGCGGTGCTGAAAAATCACCCTGTCGCGGCTGAAATCGAACATATGAAGGATCAAGAGCAAGAACATCTCGACACGTTTGAAAATCTGCTCAATGACTATGAAGTCCGGCCATCGGTGATGACGCCGTTCTGGAATGTTGCGGGCTTTGCTCTTGGCGCGGTGACCGCCGCCATGGGGCCAAAAGCTGCCATGGCCTGCACCATTGCGGTCGAAGAAGTCATTGGTGAGCATTACCATGACCAAGCGGAATCCCTCGATGATGATGAGGCGGATCTGCGCGCCACGCTCTTGAAATTTCGCGATGAAGAATTGGAACATCGCGACACGGCTGTTGATCACGATGGTGAACAAGCCGTCGGCTATCCCGTTATGCGGCGGATTATTCAGGTTGGATGCCGCACCGCCATTAAATTGGCCGAAAAATACTAACACCGCCTCAAGACTATCCTAGAATAATCTCACGTTAGAATAATGTCGCTGGGCGTTTGGGTTGCGGTTGACCCATCATGTTCGAGTTCACTATCCCAATAAAGATAGTCGCGCCACGAATGATGCAGATGGTTTGGCGGAAACCGGCGGCCATTTTCCTGCAATTGCCATGTGTTGGGTTGCGCGGGCATAATCCGAGGGATCATGCCACATTCTTTTGGCATTTTATTGGCTTTCAGCAAATTGCAACGGCTGCAAGCGGCCACCACATTTTCCCAAGTGGTGCGGCCGCCCTTTGAGCGCGGGATGACATGGTCAAATGTTAAATCCTGCGCCTGAAACTCACGGCTGCAATATTGGCAACAAAACTTGTCGCGCAAGAACACATTAAACCGCGTGAAGGCAGGATTCGGGCTTTGCTGAACGTAATCTTTGAGCGCAATCACGCTTGGCAAGCGCATCGAAATACTGGGCGAATGAATGTAACTGTCATATTCCGATATGATCGTCACCCGCTCTAAAAACACCGCTTTAATGGTGTCCTGCCAAGACCAGAGCGACAAAGGGAAATAACTGAGGGGGCGGAAATCAGCGTTGAGGGCTAAAGCAGGCGCCAATCCTTCACCAAAAGAAGATGCCCTCGAATGATGACCATCCGAATGGTGGTGAGATTGCGAGCATGACCTGCTGTCATCTAACATCTGACGATACGCCTCATCATGGCTTTAACTTAATCACGAAATCAGCGATCAAGCAACCCCCGAGGCGGGAAGAAAACACTATATCTTGTGGTTTCACAAAAGTTTAATGAAAGATCTAGTCGCCTGCGGTCTCTCGAATGAACTCAATCGCGCATTGAAATCCTTCTTGATCAATGCCGTGATCAAGGCCTTTACGGGGCAAGGTTGTGACCGGCACATCGTTTTGAGACAGCACGGCTTCGGCGATGGCTAAGGCTTGAAAAGGCACCACCTGATCGTCTTCGCCATGCACCAATAGCACCGGTGGACGCGACGTGATCGACGCCGCCAATTGATCCGGCGCAAGCAACGCGCCCGAAAAACTCATCACCCCGCCAAGGGATGCTTCAAGCCGCGTGGCGATATGCAGCGCCATCATGCCGCCTTGCGAAAACCCCAGCAACCATATGCGATCAAGGCTTAACCCCGTGCTAGTGGTGATATGATCAAGCATCTCTTTGAGCGCAGGCATCGCTTGATCTGGACCACGATCAATACTGGATTGATCGCCATCGAGGGCAAACCATTGCCGCCCCATCGGATTGGCCGAACAAGGCTCAGGGCCATCCGGCGCGTAAAACAGAGCCGTTGGATGCGCCATCGCAATCACCTGTGACAAATCCATCAAATCCGCGCCATCAGCGCCCCAGCCATGAAGAAAAATAATGGCTTTATCTGGCTTAGCGTTGCTGTCTTCCAATTGATGGGCATCCAATTGTCGGGTTAGCGTTGAAAGCCCCGCGATGGTTTGTCGAATAATCGTCGGCATATTTTCTCTCCGGCTGGGATAGTGCTATAATGGGTATAGCATAACCCTAAATCTCAAATTGATGACCCTTCAGGACTAATATTCATCAATTTTGTTTTACCTATATATAATACATGGAAGATAAACCTGTTATTACAAGATTTGCCCCCAGCCCCACAGGTCGACTGCATCTTGGTCATATCTATTCGGCGCTGGTTGCCCGCCAGATTGCGGATGCGGGTGGCGGCAAGATGTTGCTTCGCATTGAGGATATTGATCACACTCGATGCCGGGATATTTTTTATGACGGCATTTATCAAGACTTGGAGTTTATGGGCATTGCTTATGATGGTGAGGTGGTCATTCAATCCGAAAGGATGGATGTCTATCAAAACCATCTTGAGCGTTTGAAAGCCATGGGTTTGATTTACCCTTGCTATCTGTCCAGGCGTGAATTGGATCATTTGCTATCGGCGCCTCATGTTGCTCCCTTACCTAATAATCCGCAAAATGCAGCCACCCCAAGCAATACCGACCGCCTGATCAGCCAAGACGATGCCGATGAGCGCGCGGGTCAAGGTCAAGAACCAGCGTGGCGTTTGCGGATGGAGACTATTAAGCCATTATTGGGTAAACTCTATTGCTATGAAGTGGGTGAAGACCCAGTCTTAATCGACCTCGATCAATTGGGGGATGTCGTCATCGCCCGCAAAGATATTGGCACCAGTTACCATCTCAGCGTTGTGATTGATGACGCCGAAAGCGGCGTGACCTTGGTGACGCGCGGCGAAGATTTGAAAGATCAAGTTCCCATCCATCGCTTGCTCCAATATTTACTGGATTTGCCTGATATATGTTGGTCGCATCACCCGTTGGTGACCGATCAAGGCGGCAAACGTCTTGCCAAACGCGATAATGCCACCAGCATCGAAGAATTGCGCCGCCAAGGACACAATCGCCAAGATATCCTGAATATGCTTGATGCTTACACGAAAAACCGTTCGCCTGCTCTTGACATGATCGCGCTGATGAACGGCTGATCGCTTTTACTCCTTAAAAAGAAAAGAAAAATACGAACGAACACCCTGCGTCACCCTGCCACGGGAGTTTGGTAATTTTATTAGGTCAGCGTTGTTGACTTAAGACAGAAAAAGGAGCATATCACCCCTGTCGCATCCAAGTGATGCGCGTTTCCTCCCTAAACTCGGTCGCGGTTCGCCGCGGCCTTTTTTTTGCTTTGATTCTTTGGTCATATTATTTCTATAATTTGCACGATAAGCAAAACACCCTATATCAATATCAAAATAACTTTGGACAAGGTTTGATGACGCGAGCCGATAACGACCACCCTCTTGTTGACCCTTATGGGCGTCCCATCGAATACTTGCGTGTTTCGGTAACCGATCGCTGTGATTTCCGTTGCGTTTATTGCATGGCGGAAAACATGACCTTCTTGCCCAAAGCCGAATTGCTGACGCTGGAAGAATTGGAAACCGTATGCCGCCGCTTTATGGCTGTTGGCACCAGAAAGATTCGCTTGACCGGGGGTGAGCCGCTGGTGCGCCGCAACATCATGCAATTGATCTCTGCTCTTGGCGATGAGGTCGGCCGCGGTCAACTCGACGAAGTGACCATCACCACCAATGGCAGCCAATTGTCCAAAATGGCTGACGATCTTTATCGCGCTGGCGTACGGCGGGTCAATGTTTCCATCGACACCTTGGACGCGGATAAATTCAAACACATCACCCGTTGGGGGGATTTGACAAAAGTGCTGGATGGCATTGACGCGGCGCTCTCCGCTGGTATTGCCATTAAATTGAACGCCGTTGCCCTGAAAGGTTTTAACGACGACGAACTTGGCGATATGGTCGATTGGTGCGGTAAGATCGGCGTTGACATGACCATCATCGAAGTCATGCCCATGGGGGATATCGGCTCGGAAAATCGTGTCGATCAATATTTGCCCGTATCCTTGGTGCGCGCCAATCTCGCTAAGCGGTTCACCCTGACCGATCTTGATTACAAAAGCGGCGGGCCTGCGCGCTATACGCAAGTCGAGGAAACAGGCCGCAAGTTAGGGTTTATCACGCCGCTTAGCCATAATTTCTGCGAAAGTTGCAATCGCGTTCGCTTGACCTGCACGGGTATGCTTTATATGTGCTTGGGGCAAGATGATAACGCTGATCTTTCGGCGGCTCTACGTCAGCATGGGGTTGAAGGCCTTGATGCTGCGATTGTCGAGGCCATTGGACGCAAACCCAAAGGCCATGATTTCATCATCGACCGCCGCCATTCTGCCCCAGCGGTTGCTCGTCACATGAGCGTAACTGGCGGTTGATTATTCCGCGGCGGCTTGAGGCCGACGTTCAGCAATCACCATCAGAATAATCACCAACGCAATAATCGCCATTGGCACCAACGCGAGTTTGGTCATGGCTTGCCATCCCAGAAGGTAATGAAGCGCCCCTGCGGAAAGTGACGCCACCGCCATGGAAAGAGTGATCACAAAATCAGTAATGCCCTGAACTTTTGGACGTTCCTGAGGGGTGGCGATGCTGGCAATGATCGAAGAGCCGCCCACATAAAGCGTGTTCCAGCCGCCCCCAATCAACAGCAACACCATAAAATAATGCCAAAAACTGGTTCCGGTGAGCGACACGGCAATGGCAATCGAGTAAATCAACAAGCCAACCGCCATCACCTTTTCAACGCCAAATCGTTTGATCAAACTGCCTGTGAAGAATGCCGGCGCGAACATCGCAACGACATGCCATTGAATCACAATCGCGTTAGCGGCGTCGCTTAATTTACTGACGCTCACAATCTGAAGCGGGGCGGCGGTCATCAAGAAGGTCATGACGGAATACCCAAAAGCCGCCGCAATCATGCCAGCGATAAAGCGCGGCGTTTTGAAAAAAACCGACAGGGGACGGCCTTTGATCGGTAAATGTGCTGGCTTTGGTATTTTGATTTGACTGACCACGCTCAAGGTTAAGACTTGAATCCCTGCCGCCGCGAAGAAACATCCCGCATAAATAACCTCTGGAACAAGGTGCAAGGTTTTGGTGGCGATGGTGCTGCCCAAGAAAGCCGCCATCAATCCGCCAGCCAAGACCAATGAAACCACCACCGATTTCTGATCATCCCCGACATTATCCGCAGCCGCATAGCGATAAAATTGCCCAATGCCGTGGGAGATGCCGACCAATAACGATGACGATACAAACAGCAGAAATTCGCCATGCACCACAGCAAATCCTTGGCCCAACATTCCAAGCGTGGTCATGATGATCCCAAAAATGAAGATCGGTCGGCGGCCAAATCGCCCCATGGCAAGCGACGCCGGCAAGGTGGTCAACATGGAGGACACAAACTGAAGTGATAACGGCAAAGTCGCTAGCCACGGCTCTGGCGCGATGCTAAGCCCCGCAAGGCCAACCACAATGATATTCACGTTTAAGGTGGTCATCCCTAGCCCTTGAGCCATGACCAACAGCCAGACATTGCGCGGAATTGATGCAATAAAATTTAACATGATGTTCTTTCAGCCGCTGTCACCAGCACGGCATTGTATTCGGGGAGAGGCGGTGAATTACCACTCGCCCGTATTGGCCATGGATGCCCAAGGTTCTTTTAAGTCTTGTGCGCCGCCTTTTTGCAACAATTCAATTGAAATGCCATCGGGCGAACGCACAAACGCCATGCGGCCATCACGAGGGGGACGGTTGATCACAACGCCATTGTCCTGAAGATGTTGGCAGGTCGCGTAAATATCATCAACCTCATAGGCCAGATGCCCAAAATTACGCCCGCCGGTGTAAACCTCATCGGAATCCCAATTATAAGTCAATTCCAGCGCCGGCGACCGACCCTGCATGAAAGAATCACGGTCTTCTGGCGCCGCCAAAAAGATCAACGTGAATTTGCCTTCTGAACTTTCTTTGCGCTGAACTTCCTCAAGCCCCATTAAATCGCACCAAAAATGAAGCGAAGTTTCAACATCGGTGACGCGAACCATGGTGTGCAGATATTTCATGAATCTTTCTCCAAAAATATCGAATTATCTTATTCCATAAAAAAATGATTATCCAGCAGGTTCATCGCTGGCGATGCTAAATGGCATTTAAGATACACTTGCGCTAAAGGTTGAATTTCGGTCAAATACGCGAATACAGGTTGAGGGTTTCATGTCCAGTTCATTTCAAGCCGCTGATCGCATTAGCGATGTTGCCATCTCTGACATTGTGATCATGTCTGAGGCCGCCCGCGCCCGCCGCGCCGAAGGCCATCAGGTGATTAGCCTTGGGATTGGTGAGCCTGATTTCCACACCCCTGATCACGTCAATGAAGCGGCTATTCAAGCCATTCACGCCCATGACACGCAATACCCGCCAATCGCCGGCAAGCCTGAATTGCGATCTGCCGTGGCTAGTCTTTACGAAGGCGCGTCTCTTGAAAACGTGCTGGTGTCTTCCGGGTCAAAATACACCATCCTGAATGGCTTAATGGCGACGCTCAATCCTGGGGATGAAGTGGTTGTGCCGGCGCCGTTCTGGACCAGTTATGCCGATATGATCCGGCTTTGCGGGGCTAAAGTCGTGATCGTTCCCACCCGTGCCGATGATGGCTTTCAGGTTGATCTTCAAACCTTGCGGGCGGCGATGACGCCGAAAACACGCTGGCTTTTGATCAACACCCCCAGCAACCCGTCTGGCGCGGTGATGTCTGCCGATAAACTCGTTGAACTGGGTGAAGTGCTGTCCGATTTCCCTGATTGCTGGCTGATGAGCGATGAAATTTATCAACACCTGACCTACGGAATGGCCTTTGCTTCGGCTTGGGATGTGCTGCCGCATTACCGTGATCGAATGCTGATCACCAATGGCGTCTCAAAAGCCTATGCCATGACCGGCTGGCGGATTGGCTTTGGCATTGGCCCGAAAGCACTGATCGGCGCAATGCTGAAAGTTCAAGCCCAAGGCACTTCCGGCACCTGCACCATCGCTCAAGCCGCCGCCATCGCCGCCTTAACTGGCCCTCAAGATTTATTGGTTGAGCGGCGGCAATCTTTTCAATCTCGCCGCGATCTTGTGTTGGGTTATCTCAACGCAATGGATGGAATTTTCACCCCAAAACCAGACGGCGCGTTTTACACCTTTTCATCTTGGCAAGACCTGCGAGGCGGCATCACCCCTGACGGCACGGTGCTGACCACGGATCGTGATTTTTGCCAATATATTCTCACCGCCGCCAATGTGACGATCATCCCAGGAACAGGTTTTGCCGCCGAAGGGCATTTCCGTATTTCCTACGCGTCTTCCACCGAAGATTTGCATCAAGCCCTCAAGCAAATGACTGTGGCCGTGGCCGCCATCAAACGCCCCTGATTTTAGCATCCATCCTATCGGCATATTTTGTTTTCGCTCTTCTTAGAATCAGAGCGAATTGTTAGAGCTGGGGATGGACTAGATCTTGGCTCAGGTGTAGAATTATGGCGCAATACTTATGTTTTTGAAAAGAGGCGGGTCATGACGTCAGACCGTTCGAATAGCCATACCACCGAAGATTTACAGCAGATTGACAATGAATATGTCATGCACCCTTGGGCATCTATGGGGCGCGATGACCCTAACCTTGATGTCGTGGAAAAAGCCAAAGGCATCTACATGGTCGATCGTAACGGCAAGCGCTTTATTGATGGGCCGGGCGGAATGTGGTGCGTCAACATTGGCCATGGCCGCCAAGAAATCGCTGACGCTATGGCCGAACAGGTTTCACGCCTTGGATATGTTAGCCCTTGGACCGCCTCCACCGAAGCTTCCGTGCTTTTGGCAGAAAAACTGGCCGCCGAAGCCCCGGGTGATCTCAACACCGTTTTCTACACCACCGGTGGATCATCGGCGGTGGATACGGCTTTGCGCTTTGTTCAGTTCTACAACAACATCAAGGGTCGGCCTGAAAAGAAAGTTTTTATCGCCCGGGAAAAAGGCTATCACGGCTCAACCTATCTGTCGGCAAGTGTTTCCGGCAAAGAACGTGACCGAAGATTTCTTGATACAAACACCGATTTCGTTCGCTTCTTGCCGAATGTGAACCCCTATATCCGCCCCAAAGGGATGAGTGTTGACGAATGGCGCGACGCTAAACTTGCCGATCTCGAAAACATGATCCTTGAGGTTGGCCCTGAGAAAGTTGCCGCTTTTATTGCGGAACCGATCTTAGCGTCAGGCGGGGTGATCATCCCCCCGAAAGGCTATCATAAAGGATGCCTTGATATTTGCCGCAAATATGACGTGCTTTACATTTCCGATGAGGTCGTAACGGGCTTTGGCCGTTTGGGGCATATCTTTGCTTCAGAAAAAGTGTTCGGGATCACCCCTGATATTATCACCTGCGCCAAGGGATTAACGTCAGGCTATGTGCCGATGGGCGCCGCGATCATCTCCGACCAACTGATTAAAGAGATCAGCAGTGATAATCATTCGGATATCCTGTTCTCAAACGGTTACACCTATTCCGGTCATCCGGTTTCGGCTGCCGTGGCGCTTAAAAATCTTGAAATCATGGAACGCGAGAACCTCTGCGCCCATGTCCGCAAAATCAGCCCCTATTTTCAGGAAAAACTAAAGCAATTGGGGGAAAAACACGAAATTATCGGTGACGCCAGAGGGATGGGGTTATTGGGATGCCTTGAAGGCGCGGCGGCTCCAGGCACACCGGAAGCCAAACGCCTTGCGATTGACCATGAATTCGGCCACCGCATGGATGTGGCGGCGGAAAAGCGCGGCTTGCTGGTGCGACCGCTTATTAATATGTGCGTTTTCTCGCCGCCGCTGGTGATCACCCAAGATGAAATTGATAAATTATTCGCCATTCTTGACGATACCATCAGCGAAGTTGAAGCCGATATGCTGAATTGATCTTATGTAAAGAATTGGCGCTATATTAAGTTTGTCACGACCGATAATCATGCTACGCTTTTTTTATAAAGTTACTCGTTTAGGGAGGATTCGATGAACTTGTTCATGAAAACCATTGTTTCTGCCGCTGCTGTTGTTTCTATTTCCAGCGTTTCGCTTGCTGCAGATTCAGAACTGGTCGTTTTTGACTGGGCTGGGTATGAAGACCCAAATTTCTTTCAGAAATACATTGATAAGCACGGGGACACCCCAACTTATTCGTTTTTCTCTGACGAAGAAGAAGCCTTTCAAAAAATTCGTGCCGGCTTCAAGGCTGACCTTGGGCATCCTTGCTCACAGTCGGTGATCAAATGGCGTGAAGCAGGAATTATTGAGCCGATTGACACATCGCGCCTGAAAAACTGGGATAAAGTCATCCCGAATTTCAAGAACATGCAGGGCTTTAACGTTGATGGCAAACAATGGGTGGTGCCGATTGACTGGGGCGCCACCGCGCTCACCTACCGCACTGACCTTGTGTCCGAAAGTGAAGCGGCAACCCTGCAATCTTTTGCTGATCCAAAATTCGCGGGTCGCATTTCGGTGGTGGATAACGTTGATGATGCCTATGCCCTTGGCTTCCTAGCCACAGGCGTTACCGACTGGAACAAAGCCACCATGGCTGATCTGGACAAAGCATCAGCATTCTTGCGTGAAGTGCATAAAAACGTTCGCACGTATTGGCAGGATGGCGCTGAAGTTCGCAGTTTGATGGCCAGTGGTGAGATTGCCCTTTCATGGTCTTGGAACGAAGTAGCCGTGATCCTTGAAAGCGAAGGCGCACCCGTTGCCATGAATCGCGACACTCAAGAAGGATCATCCACTTGGGTTTGCGGCTATGTCATGCTGAAAGATGGCAATGGCTCCAAAGACAAAGCCTATGACTTCCTCAACGCTTGGTTGGAAGAAAGCTCCGCCCAATACATCTTGACCGAATGGGGTTATGGCCATTCACACGGCGAAGTGATGGATGCGATTGGCGAAGAAAATGGCTTCGGCACGCTCGCCAGTTATTCCAAGAACACGCTTTGGCAGGCTCCGGTTTCTCCGAAAATGCGCGAAGCGATGATCAAAGAATTTGAATTGATCAAGGCTGGTTTCTAAAACCGACAACACAAAATAAGAAAAGGTGGGGATATCCCCACCTTTTTTAATGGCCAACGATTCCGTCGATCAGCCTAAAAGAACAAGCGATTCCGCCCCAAGGCCAATGCGCGCCTTTTCCCCGATATCAAGCACTTTGCGCCCCGATGTGTTCCGCATGGAGACGGTGACGGGTTTAGCAATCTGGTCAATGCGAACCGAATAATAGGTCATGTCGCCATAATAGGATGTTTCCACCACCTCACCCTTAATTTCAATTTCAGCCTTATCGCTGTCATTGAAAAGAATGGTTAGCATTTCAGGGCGAATGCCGATTGTCACCGCTCCTGTTGGAAGCGCGATTGGCATTTGATTAGGCTTGATGGAGACCGTGCCGATTGGCCCCGCTTCAACCTTCAACGCATCATTGCCAATGTCGAGCAATTGCCCTTCAACAAAATTCATCACCCCGATAAACGAAGCAATACGCTGATTTTTAGGGCGACGGTACAATTCTTGCGGCGAAGCCAATTGCGCGATCTGGCCATCAAACATCACGGCTATCCGATCAGACATCGTCAGCGCTTCTTCCTGATCATGGGTTACAAGAATAAAAGTGATCCCCACGGTGCGTTGCAATGACCGCAATTCCACCTGCATCTGTTCGCGGAGTTTTTTATCCAAGGCAGAGAGCGGTTCATCGAGCAACAATACTTTTGGCTTCATGATCAAAGCGCGGGCAAGCGCCACACGCTGCCGTTGGCCGCCTGATAAGGCATAGGCCGGGCGTTTGTTATATCCTTTGAGATCAACAAGATTGAGCATCTCATCGACTTTGGCCTTAAGGTCAGCCTTAGACAGCCCTTGTTTCTTCAAGCCATAGGCGACGTTTTCTTCCACATTGAGATGGGGAAAGATCGCATAGGACTGGAACACCATATTGGTGGGACGGTGATTTGGTTCAACGTTTTCCATGCTGCTGCCAGCAATCACAATCTCACCCGAATCCGGATGCTCAAACCCAGCGATCAGCCGCAACAAGGTTGTTTTGCCGCATCCAGAAGGACCAAGAAGCGAGAAAAATTCCCCTTCTTTGATGACCGCGTCAACACCATTGACCGCCTTAACCTCACCAAAGGCTTTAACGACGGATTTGATCTCAACCATGGGTTTTTCAGAAACAGGTTGTGCCATGGGAGTTCCCTTCTTCGGTCATTGTTTGTTTTCATGGGCAGCCAAAGCCGCCGATTTGTTACGGAAATATTCCCCTGCGGTGAGCAACACAAGAGACAGAATCAGCATGATAAACCCAAGCGCCATCACGCCGGGCAATTTCGATGGGAAGCGCAATTGCGACCAGATGTAAACCGGCAAGGTTGGCTCTGTTCCCGTCAAGAAGAAAGCGATGATGAATTCATCAAGCGAAATCGTGAATCCAATCAATAAGGACGACATTAACCCTGGCATGACCAGCGGCAGAATCACGCGAAAAAACGTCTCGCGGCGGGTGGCGCCCAGATCAAGCGAAGCTTCTTCGAGAAAGCGATCCATATTGTTAAACGCCGATAAAAGAATAGCGATGGAAAAAGGCATACAGACCAGCACATGACCAAGAATGACTGTCCAAACATTGAGGTCCAGCCCCAATTGCACCAGCACAATCAGCAAGGACACGCCGACAATAATCTCCGGCAAAACAAGCGGCAGCATCAGAAAAGACATGATCGGCTTTTTGCCAAAGAATTCATACCGCGCGGCGGCGCGTGCCGCCAAAACCCCCAAACAGGTGCTTAACACCGCCGAGGATACCGCCACGATCAGCGAATTTTTGAGGGCAACAAACAAGGTCGATTCATTGGCCAGTCCTGCAAACCATCCGAAGGTAAAGCCCTTCAACGGAAAAGCGATGACCGCGCTATCGTTAAACGCAAAAATCGGCAAGAGCATGACCGGCGCGTAAAGAAAGAGCAGATAGAGGCCAACGAAGACCGTGAAAGATCGTGGCGCGCGCATCAGGCCTGCCTCCTAAGCCAACGACGATTCAATAGAACAAAGGTCAAGGCAAACAGCCCGACAACAATCATCGCCGTCACCGCAAGCGCCGCCCCCAATGGAGCATTATTGGCCTTCGAGAATTGAACTTGGATCATATTAGCAATCATTAATCCATCGGTTCCCCCCACCAGTTTCGGGGTCACATAATCGCCAATGGTGGGGATAAAGATAATCAGCGCCGCCGCCACAATCCCCGGCATTGCCAGCGGCAAGGTCACGCGAAAGAAACGCCGAACCGCGCCATCACCAAGATCGCGAGCCGCTTCGAGAAGAGACCGGTCAATTTTTTCTAACGCCACAAAGATTGGTAAAATCGCAAACGGCGCCCACGCATGGGCAAGGGCAATCACCACAGCATTAGCGTTGTAGAGAATAAAGGTCAGCGGCTCATCAATAATCGACAGCCCCTGCAAGGTGGAATTCAACACGCCGTTATAACCGAGGATAATCTTCCACAGAAAAATCCTCAGCAGATAACTTGTCCAGAACGGAATGGTGATCAGAAACAACCATAAGGCTTTTCGTTTGCCGCCATAAAACGAAATATAATAAGCCATGGGAAAGGCCAATAGAACCGTGACCAGCGTCACAATCAACGAGATGGTCAGCGACCGCTTGAGCAGCAAAGCATAAACAGGGTGTGACCCAATTTCCCGATAGTTATCAAGCGTTAGGGTTCGATCGAGAACCAGATAATCTTGCGTCCAGAAACTCAACAGCAACATCATCAACAGCGGCGCTGCCAACAACAACAGAGAAAACCCGAAAGGCGTGGATACTAGTTTAAGCCCCGCTCGGCTTTCTCGGTCAAACATCATGGCCATGCTAGAAAACAGCCCCGGAAAATTCTGCATTCACACGATTGACGGTTCCCGGAGCCGGAGATTGAGCCAGTCCTGTGACGGGCAAGACTTGCCGCAATTGATCGTGATAACCGCGCACGCCTTTCTCAAGGTCTGACAAGATAATCCCATCAAAGGCGCTGGATTGGATGGCCTCTTGCGACCAGACCGTCAGCATCTTGTCTTCTGCTGCGGTCAACAGATCAATCCGCATGGATAATTTGCGCGCCAATCGCATCACCCGATCTTCGCCGGGGCGGGCATAGATGCCGCCACGCACCGCGGTTTTACCAACGCCCAAAGGAATATCTTGATAAAAAATCACGGAATCCGGATAGAGAGCGATCACCGTGTTCGGAAACAATCCCATATACAACCATTGTTTTGGCAGACCAGCCCAAGGTTCCGGCAGCATATTGAGTAAAGTTTTGTAATGACGCACAGACCATAATTTTGAAGGCGAAGAATCAATCACCCCCACCGATCGGGTGGTCAGCCCTTGCATCGGTTCATCAACATAGTTTTTCCCATAAAGATCATGAAGGCCAGGATGCGCCATCGGCACGTGATAGCCTTCATTATCGACGTCTCGAACCGATTTCCAATTCACCGGCGCCGCTTCCATAGACCCAAGCATGCCTTCAACCGCCACGAGATTTTCAAGATCATGGGCGGCGACGTCATCATCAAACCGTGCCATCAAGGACGCTACGGATGGTTGTGGACCTGCCTGAAACCGCACAAAAACAAACCCGTTCCAGATTTCCATCTCAACCGGCTTTAGCCCCCATTCATCCTTGTCGAGTTTCGGAAAAGATGCCGGCTGAGCCGCGCCGCGCAAGCGTCCATTCAATTCATAGGTCCAGGCATGAAAAGGACAGGTGATAACGCCGGGGCAATTGCCGGTCTCGCCCGCAACAACACGCGATGCACGGTGGCGGCAGAGATTATGGAACGCCCGCACAACCCCATCGTGACCGCGCACAATCAGCGCCCGTTCGCCCACCAAGTCAAAGGCGACATAATCCCCCGCTTCAGGAACATCCGCCACATGACACGCCAACTGCCAATAGCGCCGGAACAGCGTTTCGCATTCCAGATCATACAATTCCGAATTGGTATAACACCACCCCGCAAGCCCTTCACGCCCTTGAGGGATTGCCGGGTTCACTGTTGATGGACGATCCTGCAAAATTAACATTCCCTAAAGCAACGATTGACTAATGCGCTTGTTCAGCCCTTTAATTTTAAGTCAGGAAAATATTTTCGACAAGAGTTATGACGCCATCAACGTCATCAAAGGAGACCGCGACCATGACTTATGATGCCATCATTATCGGCGCCGGGCATAATGGCTTGACCGCGGCGGGGTATCTCGCGCGAAAAGGCAAATCTGTTCTTGTGCTTGAGCGGCGCGATGTGATTGGTGGCGCGGCGTTGACAACCGAATTCGCCCCCGGTTTCCGCAATTCAGAATTTTCTTATGTGGTGAGTCTGCTTGATGAAAACGTCATTCGTGACCTTGATTTGCGCCAGCATGGGCTGGACATCATCACAAGAGATGGTGCTTCGGTCACCTTCGGCCCTGACGGGCATCTCTGGTTGCCGGACAAACACGAAGACACCTTGCGTGAAATCGCTCGGTTTTCCCAAAAAGACGCGGAAAATTATCACCGTCTCGATGAAATCTTTGAAGAAATCTGCGCGGTGATCAGGCCGCTGACACGGCGCGCGCCGGTTAATCTTAACGCCAGCCTATTCAGCCAAATCGGGGATGTGCTGGGGACGGGGCAAGTGCTGTCGAAACTGCCGCCGGAATACCGCAGTCATCTGGCGGAATTAATGACCAAATCTGTCGGCCATTATCTCGATCAATGGTTTGAAACCGATATGCTGAAAGGCACGTTGGCTTATAGCGGCAGTGTTGGCAATTTTGCCAGCCCTTATCACCCCAGCACGGCCTATGTGTTGCTGCACCATGTCTTTGGGATGATTGATGGCAAGACCGGCAAATGGGGTCATGCTCGAGGCGGCATGGGCGCCATCACTCAGGCCATGGCCAAATCAGCACGGGCGCGCGGGGTTGAGATTCGCACCGAAGCCGACGTCACCAGCGCGCTGATGGATAATGGCCGCATCGAAGGCGTTCGCCTCGCCTCCGGGGAAGAATTCCGCGCCAAGGCGGTGGTGGCAAATTGCCATCCGCAAATTCTGTTTGGCAATATCATCAGCCATGAGGACCTGCCTGAAGATTTCAGCCGCCGCATCAAAGGATACCGCTCGGAATCAGGAAGTTTCCGGATGAATCTTGCCCTGAGTGGCTTGCCGCAATTCACCTCGCTCAAAGGCAGCGCCTTCCCGCCCGAGGTGATGCTAAACGGGTCAAATAACGTGATGCCCTCCATCCCTTATATTCAACAAGCCTATGATGATGCCATCACCCATGGCTGGGCGCGCAAACCGGTGATTGAATTCTGCATCCCAAGCCTAATTGACGACAGCCTTGCCCCTAAGGGCAGCCATGTTATGAGCCTGTTCTGTCAGCATTTCCGCCGCCATCTCCCTGATGGCCGAACTTGGGATGACGCCCGTGATGAAGCGGCGGATACCATCATCAACACGATTGAGGAATACGCCCCGGGCTTCCGAAACCTGATTGTCGCGCGCCAGATCAACTCGCCGCTCGACATTGAACGCAAGCTGAACATGGTGGGCGGGGATATTTTCCATGGCGCTCTTCATCTCGATCAGATTTACGCGATGCGTCCCGTGCCGGGAGCAGCCGGTTATCGCATGCCGATCAAAGGGCTTTATCTGGGTGGGTCAGGCGCGCATCCGGGCGGCGGTGTCTGCGGTTTGCCGGGGCGGAATTGCGCCCAGATGGTGCTGAAAGACCTTTAACGAGGCAGGCTTGGCACCCAGCAATACCCCATCGGATCAAGAATATACGCTTCCCGCACGCCGTGTTCTTTATCGGTGGCCGGTTGCAGGATGATAAAGCCTTCTTCCGTCTTCGCGCGCGCCACCGCCGCATCAGGATCGCGCTCAAAAAGACGCAATTCAAGCCCAATCCCTCGAGGCGTATTTTCCCCCAGCATCCCGTGATAGGGGTTGGCGGCGTAAGTGCTGTCGGCATGAACTTGGATTAAACTTGCGGTTTCAGGAGGCGTTTTCCACGATAAAAGGCCAAAAAACGCATCCAATCGAATAACCTCAAGCGCCAAGACCCGCGCCAAAGCAGGCGCATAATCAAGCGGCTTTGGGCAAAGCAGGTTTATCCCAAACCCTTGCAGGCGCCGGCCAAGATCATCGGCTTCAATTGTTTCAAAATCCACCATTGGTTGAGTTAACGGGATTTGGATTGTCGCGTCAATCCTTCAGCCTCTTCGCTTTAGCCCTCATCCCCAAATGGTCTTCACAACGTCGCCAAAAGCAAATCCGGCGTATCGTAAAGAGGCGGCGGTGAGGAAAGCGGGCGTTTGATCATCAACACCGGCAGTTTCAATCCCCGAGCCGCCAGCAATTTAGCGCGGCTCGAATCGCCTCCAGAATTTTTGCAAATAAGGTGGCTGATCCGGTATTCTTGGAAGATCGCCGCCTCTTCTTGCGGGGTTTTGCCCGGCAAGGCTTTTATCAACGTCACCCCTTCCGGCAAATTTTTTGGCCGCGCCAAGGCACGGGCGATGACGGTAAAATCAAAGGGGACAGGCAAAGCGTTCATGCCGTCTTGACCAGCGGCAAGAAACACCCGCGCGCCATTAGGGATGGTCGCCATCAACGCGTGCCAATCTTCAAAATCTGTCCAATCATCAAGGGGTTCCGCCTGCCATGGAGGGCGCCAAAGCGACAACCGGCGCGCCCCTGTTTGATCGCAAGCCGCCACCGCATGAGCCGACATCTGCGCGGCATAGGGGTGGGTTGCGTCAATCACCGTTGTGATCCCGTGATCCTGAATATATTGAACCAAGCCTTCAACACCGCCAAAACCGCCAATCCGAAGCGGCAAGGCCAATTCGGGCGGTTGGCTCAACACCCCCGCAAGCGAAAGCACCGCTGACACATCGTCACGGCGCGCCAAATTGTCAGCGATTACCCGCGCTTCAGCCGTGCCGCCCAGCAACAAGACTTGATGATGGGGCGTCTGTTTTGGCATCAAAACGCCTCCGCCAAAACATGACCTTCACGGCTGACAATCATGACATCAAGCTGCACCGCGTCTTGCCGAAGGATTAACCGTGCTTCTTCAAGCGCTTGATCAGCCACCAATTGGCTTAAGTCTTTGGCTTGTTGAGCAGTCGCTTTTTGCAGAACATCAAGGGCGGAATTGGCGGCGGTCACATCGTCTGGGTTCATGCCGACATTTTTTGCCATTGCCGACAACGCGGCAAAATCAATCTGACTGCGGGCGGAATGCAAATCGCCATGGCCTTGTGCCAATTTCACCATCTTGGCAAAGCCGCCGGCTATGGTCATCCGCTTGATGGGATTGCGCCGCAGATATTTCAACAACCCGCCAATAAAATCCCCCATATCCAACAGCGCGATTGGGGGCAGGTTGTATTTATCTTGAAAAGCCTGTTCGGAGGTTGCCCCCGTTGATCCCGCCACATGATCAAGCCCATTGGCGCGCGCCACATCAATCCCGCGATGAATCGATGCAATCCACGCCGAACATGAAAATGGCCGCACCACGCCTGTTGTGCCTAAGATTGAAATTCCGCCTTCAATGCCAAGCCTTGGATTCCACGTCTTCTCCGCCAAAGCCTGTCCGGTTGGCACTGAAATCCGAATCACCACATCTTCAGGGCCGCCGGTTTCCGCCGCCAGATTAGCGATGCAGTCGCGCATCATTTGCCGCGGCACAGGATTAATCGCGGGCTCACCCACTTCAATCGGCAAGCCTGGTTTGGTGACAAGCCCAACCCCCTCACCGCCTTGAAAGACAACACCACTGCCCGGGATGCCTTGTTCTAGGGTTGCGCGTATCTCAGCACCATGGGTGACGTCAGGATCATCGCCAGCGTCTTTGATCACCCCAGCGGTGGCGGTTTTGCCGTTAACTTCAGCAAAGGACAGCGATAAATGCGCCGATTTGCCGCTTGGCGTATCAATGGTGACGGTTTGTGGAAACTCACCCGTCACCAAAGCCATGTATGCTCCATAGGTGGCGGCGGTGGCGCAAGTTCCCGTTGTCCATCCAAAGCGCAAAGACGATGTTAGTGTTTTAACCATAGGGTTCCATCAGCAATATTTTTTCTTCAACGCCGCCAAGATCGGATCGCTTTCACCTTAGGGATGAAATAAAGACTATTCTTTGACAAGTCATGGTATTATTGAACAGTTTAATCAGAAGCAAAACAGGAATTCATCTTTCGCTATGACCCCTCGGGCTCCATCAGACCAACGGGCCGTTCTTAAGGACGTTCTGCCGCCCATGCCAAACGCTTCTTCTGGAGCGATGGATTGGCCTGTTTTTGAGGCGGGTTGGGTATGGTTGGCGGGCGCAGGCCCTGGCGATCCCGGCCTGATCACCCTGCATACGCTCAACGCGCTGAAACAAGCCGATGTGATTGTTTATGACGCTTTAATTGACCCGCGGATTCTTGATTGGGCGAATCCTGATGCCAGCATCGAATACGCCGGCAAGCGTGGCGGCAAACCTTCACCAAAACAGCGCGACATCACCCTACGCCTGATCGAATTAACAAAACAAAAAAAGCGCGTGCTTCGGCTTAAAGGCGGCGATCCTTTTGTCTTTGGCCGTGGCGGCGAAGAAGCGCAAGTGCTGATCCAAGCGGGCGTGCCTATCCGAATCATCCCCGGTATTTCCGCGGGCATTGGCGGTTTGGCCTATGCTGGCATTCCTGTCACCCACCGCGATGTTAACCAAGCCGTCACGTTCCTAACCGGCCATGATCGCACCGGCGCCGCCCCCACTGCCATCAATTGGAAAGGCATTGCCGCTGGAAGTCAGGTGATCGTCATGTATATGGCCATCAAGCATTTGCCTGAGATTAGCGCCAATTTAATCGAGGCTGGACGCAACCCATCGGAACCCGTGGCGGTGGTCAGCAACGCCACCTGGTCGAAAATGGATGTGCTGGAAACCACGCTAGCAAAAGCCCCCCATGATGTGATTGATCAAGGGATTGAACCTCCCGCCATCATCTGTGTCGGGGATGTTGTGCTGATGCGGCAATGCCTGGATTGGATGGGGCAGATGAACGGCATCGCGCCACGAGACCTTGACCCCCTAAAACGAGGCGATAGCAAGGACAGCGCTTGATGTCAAAAGCCGGTGTTATCATCACAGGGCTGGCGTCATCCACCGGCAAAACCCTCACCACCCTTGGTTTGTTGCGGGCGTTGAAAAATCAATCTGTTGCTGTTTCCGCCGCCAAGACAGGCCCTGATTATATTGACCCCGGCTTTCACGAAGCGGCCTCTGGGCGAATATCGGTTAACCTTGATGGCTTTGCCATGACGCCGGAGATGCTCAACCATCTCGCCATGGCGCAACCGGGAGATTTGCTGGTGATCGAAGGCGTCATGGGGCTTTATGATGGTGGTGAAGGATCCGCCATGCGCCTTGCCCAGCATCTGCAATTGCCCTTGATCATGGTCATGGATTGCCGCGGCCAAGCGGAAACCGCCGGGGCGGTAGCGGCGGCCTTGCGTCAAAGATTGGCCGCTGAAGGGGTGGAACTCGCAGGGGTGATCCTCAACCGTTTGGCCAGCGCACGCCATGGTGATTTGATCGCTCAACATTGCGCTGATTTAGGCGTGGCGGTGATGGGACGCTTGCTCAATCGCGGTGATATACATATGCCGTCACGGCATTTGGGATTGGTGCAAAGTTTCGATCTCGCCGAACAAGGGGCGTTGGATCAGCTCTTGGATATCGCTGGCAAAATGATGGTCGATGGCCTTGATTTACCCGCCATCACCGCCGCCGCCAAGCCTATGACGACGCCATCCTATCAGGCCGAAGCCTTGCCGCCGCCCGGGCAAAAGATAGCGGTGGCTTATGATGCCGCCTTTGGGTTTGCTTACGCTCACTTTTTGCAAGGGTGGCAACGCCAAGGGGCAGAGGTGCAAATCTTCTCGCCATTGGCCGATGAGAAACCCCATCAAGAAGCCGATTTCATTTTTTTGCCCGGCGGGTATCCCGAATTGCATCTTGATGCGCTCACCGCCGCCACGAATTTCCAAAAAGCCATGTTAAGCGCGGCGCAAAGAAATATCCCAATCTATGGCGAATGCGGCGGGTATATGGTGTTGGGGCAGAGGATTATCGACGCCAAAGGCCAGCCTGCTCCTATGCTTGGCCTGCTTGATCTTGAAACCAGTTTTGCTCACCCCAAACGTGTTTTGGGCTATCGGCATTTGACGCAAATCAACGCCGCTCTTCCCTTTTGGCCTCAGTGCTTGAAAGGCCATGAATTTCATTTCACCGCCGCCACAGCCTCCAAAGGACAGCCGCTATTTTCCGCCAGCGACAAAGATGGCCAAGAGTTAGGGGATATGGGGTTGGCGCAAGGCAGGGTGGCGGGGTCTTACGCCCATATTATCGCCGCGTCCTGATCCTGATGATCGTTTAGGCGTCACGCTCACTTTGATTGCCGCGCTTGGTGCGCAGGACATGAACATGATTTTTGTCATAAAGCGCCGAATCGCGAAACCCGCCAACCTCCGACAAAGCCGGACCAATAAAGATGAGGGCTGTCCGCGTGATCTTGGCTTTCATCACCTTGCCGCGAATATCGCTAAGCGTGCCATAAAGAAATTCCTGATCAGGCCACCCCACGCGATAAGCGATCACCACCGGGCAGTCAGCGCCATAATACGGCGTTAACACCCGTTCAATCTCGCGCAAGTTTCTCACCGACAGATGAATGGCTAAGGTCGCGCCGGTCTTGCCAAAACTTTCTAAGTCTTCGCCTTTTGGCATGGCGGAAGATTTCATGCTGGTGCGGGTGAGGATGATGCTTTGGGCAATTTCAGGAATGGTCAATTCCGTGCCCATTTCCGCCGCCGCCGCCGCGTAAGCTGGAACCCCGGGGATGATTTTATAATCAATGCCCATGGCTTTAAGCCGGCGGATTTGTTCTGCGATTGCGCCATAAAGGGAAGGATCACCCGAATGCACCCGCGCCACATCTTCCCCCTGATCATCTGCGTCCTTCACCATGACCATAATATCGTCAAGGGTCATGGATGCGGTATCCACCACTTGAGCGTTTGGCGGCGCCGAAGCCACCACCGCTTCAGGCACCAAAGAGCCGGCGTAAAGGCAATAGCGGCAAGTTTCGATCAACCGCTTGCCTTTGACGGTGATCAAATCGGGATCCCCTGGCCCAGCACCAATAAAATAAACCGTCATGACGTGGATTCCTTTTCCGATGGAGCGTCAATTTTCTTAGCGTATCCCCGCGGGGTGAAGACCGATTGCCCCCCTGATTTTCGGCCGCCATGGGCGATGCGCTGGCTGGTGGATGCCCCCACCATCACGGTGGTCATCATATCCACTTCATCAACATCAAGATTGCCCAAGTCTCGATGGCGGATGGATTCCTCAGGACGACCAAGGCTCGACGCTAAAATCACCGGCGTCGAAGCCGGGCGATATTTAAGCAGAATATCCCGGGCTTTCGCGAGTCCCACCCGCCGCCGCTTTGAGACAGGATTATAGAAGGCGATGACAAAATCGCCTTGTCCAGCCGCCTCAATGCGTTTTTCAATCTGCGCCCAAGGGGTCAGCAAATCCGACAAAGAAATGGTGCAGAAATCATGCCCCAGAATGGCGCCGGTGCGTGCCGCCGCTCCTTGCAAAGCGGAAATGCCCGGGGCGGTATCGACGGCCACCCGCCGTGCCGCATCACTAACGCCGCCCTGATTTTGGTCGCGGGCAAGCAATTCAAAAACCAACGCCCCCATGGCATAAATCCCAGCATCGCCGGAACAAATAATCGCAACATCCCGCCCCTTGCCGGCTTCTTCGAGCGCGTAACGGCAACGTGCTTCTTCTTCACCAAGGGCAAAGTCACGCCGCGGCTTGCCCGCCGCCACCGGTCCAAGCAAATCAATGTAAAATCCATATCCCACCAATTCATCCGCCGACGCAATCATGGCGGTGGCTTCGGGGGTTCGCCATTGCGATTGCCCCGGGCCAATTCCCACCAGCATCACCCGCCCTGAATGACGGCTGTCTTGCGGCATAGCATCACCATTAGGATCGAGCGCAAGCGCCATGGTGGCGTGTTCAGTTTTGACTTTTGGGATGACCAGTTGAGACGCTGAACCGGCGCCAGCAAGCGCGGCGGCTTCCGCCACGCCATGGCATCCAATTTCAGCAAACACCACTTCAGAAGGATTGGCGAGCCTTGGGGTTTCGGCTTCAAGCCGCTGAGGGGTGAAGACCTGAAGCCTCATCCCACGCGCCGTGGCCGATTCTAAAATCGCCTGTTCATCCGCTTTCAGGTCAACCGAATAAACGCCTTTAATCGCCGCTTCCGCGTAACCATGATCGCGGCAAGTTGATGCGATTAACGCCTCCATCTCATCGCTTGGGCAATCTCGGGATGCCCCAAGGCCAAGGGTAAGGCAACGCGGGTGATAGACTAAATCCGCGTCAATTTGATCCGCCGGCTTCAAGGTTAAGGCAAGGGTCATCGCCGCATCGGATGCGGTTGGTGATAATGGCGCAAGCCAATTTTGCCAAGACGCGGCCACCGCCGACAGATCATCGGGCAAATCAACGAGAAGTTGAACGCCTTTGCCGCCGATCATAGCCGCCATGACCGCCTTCGCCTGCTCTGGATTGGCCAACACAAAGGGCGGCGGCGGGGCATCAAGCGCCAAGCCAAAACGGCGATCTCCTGCCGTGGTGATGGCTGGCTGTGTTTTAAGGATTTCCGCCAAGCGCATCGCTAATTCATTACCGCCGTGATGCCCACCCAAGAGCGGCACCACCACCGCCCCATCATCGCTAAGCGATAGAACCGGCGGCTCCACCCATTTGTCATGAAGATGCCCTGCCACCGCGCGAATCAGAATCCCCGACGCGCAAATACCAACAACAGGCTTACCGCTAAGGTAGAGGTCGCGAATATGATCCATCGCGCTGGTAAAGGTTAAATAAGGGGTAAGATTTCCCATGCGGCCTTCCAACCCATGCCAAGCGCCTCCTGTTTCAGCGGCCAGTCGCGCCGCTAGGATGCCGCCTTGTTCGGTGAGGGCAACAAAATGCACCGCCTTTATATCCATGGGTCATTGCCTTTATAGAGGAGTATCATTGAAAAATAAGGAGCCTTATCGGGAGCTTGGCTGAGCGGCAAGGCTTTTTCATGGGGCAGAGACGCGTGGCTGACATATAGCGCTTGATCGGCAAGCCCCAATCGCGTCAAAAGATCCCGCAAGCGGCCTAAGTGGCGGCCTATTTTCATGATCACCACCGCATCGGTTTCATGTATCCGTGCCGTCAGGGCGGCATCATCAAGCGTGCCGGGAAGCACGGTCAAGACATCCGCCCGCGCCACCAAGGCGTGATTATGCGCCGCCGCGCAAGCCGTCATCGACGTCACGCCGGGGATAATTTGCGTTTCAAAATCATCACGAAGACGCGCCAGCAAATACATGAAAGAGCCATAAAAAAGCGGATCACCCTCACATAACACCACAACATCTCGCCCTGCTTCGAGATGGGTTCGGATCGCCGCTGCCCCCTCATCATAGATCGCTTGCGCGGGCGCACGCCCAGAGACCATCGGCACCGGCATTTCAATTTCAATGGCATCAGGGGAAATCGCCTCGGACACGATGCTGCGGGCAAAACTATCGCCGCCTTCAGCAGAGGGATAAGCGATGACGCCCGCCTGCTCAATCAGCCGCCATGCTTTGCGCGTCACCAATTCTGGATCACCTGGCCCTGTGCCAACGCCGTAGAGCATTCCCAATCCGCTCATCACGCCTGTCCCTTTTCCAAAATCCACTGCGTGACCGGCATGAATGGACGCCAGCCATGGAACGGCCCCACCGGATCAGCGCGGCTGACGGCAATGCGCTTTAAGTCGCCGCCATGGGCTTGCCACAGGCTTAGCATCAAGGCTTCGCTTTCAAGGGTGACGGCATTGACCACCAATCTGCCCCCCGGCTTTAAGCGAGTTAAAACTTCCGCCGCCACTTCAGCGCTTAACCCGCCGCCAATGAAGACCGCGTCTGGATCAGCGAGATCAGCCAAACCTTCTGGCAGGTTAGCGCGTATCCCTTGCCATTCCGGCACACCAAGCTTTGCGGCATTGCCCGCCGCCACGTCAAGCCGATCTTGGCGGTGATCAATCCCAATCGCCCGGGCAAAAGGCGCGGCACGCATCCATTCAATGCCCACCGCACCAGAGCCACAACCAAGATCCCACATCAAGCCACCATCACAAGGCTTTAGCGCCGCAAGCGTCGCCGCCCGCACTTCAGCTTTGGTTAATTTACCATCGGAATCAAAAGCCGTGTCAGGCAATCCCGGCGTCAGGGGTAAAAATCCATCCACCACCGAAGGGCAGGCGATGGCAAGGACATGAAAATCAGGGGCATCATGACCGGCTTTTTCCCAATCCTGCGCCATGGCTTGATGGCGAGTTTCAGCATCGCCGCCAATATGACCCAAGGCTGTTATCATCGCTTGGCCATAGCCCGCCGCCACCAATAAGGCCGCAATCTTTTGAGGGCTATGGCGATCATGCGCCAAAACCAAAAGACGCGCGCCAGGGCCGAGATGCTTCAATACCGTTTCATGCGGCCGCCCATGCACCGTCAGGCACCGCAACAGATGCATGGGCCATCCCATCCTTGCCGCCGCCCATCCAAAGCCAGACGCGGCGGGGGTGATGATCATTTCATCGGGGGAAAAATACCGCACTAATGTTGAAGCAGCACCAAACCAGAGCGGATCGCCGGTCGCCAGTATCACCACGTCTTTGCCACGGTGATCTTCCAATAACGGGATGATGTCAAGAAACGGCTGAGGCCAAGTCATGGCCTTGCCCGTAAAACCAGCCATCGCTTTCACGCTCGGCAAAACCCGTTCCGGTGCAATCACCAGCGCCGCTGTTTGCACTTGATCCAAATAAGACTGCGGCACATGGTCAAGGCCACCTTCCGTCAAGCCGATCACGCGAAGCCAAGTCATGTTGACCTCCCAGCCTGCAACGCCAACGCATTAAGCGCGCCCGAGGCCATGGCAGAGCCGCCGCGAGTGCCGTGAGCCGTGATAAAATCCACATCCGTCCGCGCCGCTAACGCGGTTTTGGATTCCGCCGCGCCGACAAACCCAACGGGAAAGCCAAGAATCGCGGCTGGCTTCGGCCAACCTTGATCTAATTTTTCGAGCAAATGAAACAACGCCGTCGGCGCGTTGCCAATCACCACCACCGCGCCGTCAATATGCGCGCGCCAATCTTCGACCGCGGCGGCAGAACGTGTTGTTGCCATGGCCTTGGCGCGTTCCGGCAAGGCGGCATCGTAAAGCGTCATGACAATAGGATTCTGTTGCGGCAAAACCCGAGCGGTAATGCCGGACACCACCATTGAACAATCCGCCAAGATAGGCGCGCCCCCCTGCAAGGCCATGGCGGCTTTCTTTGCAAGATCAGGGGTAAAAGCAACATCTTCCGCCAGATCAGGCATCCCGCAAGCGTGAATGATACGGATCACCACGTCGGCGATATCATCAGGAAAGCGCGATAGATTCGCGGCGGCACGCACCCGCTCAAAAGACAGGGCGTAAATCGCCGCAGGGTCTTTGATGTAATCCGATATCGCCGCTCCCCCCATCACGATTATTCCGAGGATGGCTTGCGGCTCAACACCGATTTCGGCCCCAAAGGGTGATCCGCTTGGGGATAGGGGTGATGATGGTGGTCATGCCCATGCCCGTGATCATGATCGTGATGATGATGATCATGGTGATCGTGCCCGTGATCATGGTCGTCATGGTGATGATGATGGTGATGGTGGTCATGCGCCATCTTCAAGCGGCATTCACCGGTGCAGAAGGTCGTGCAAAGATCACAATCTTCAACATTGCTGCCCGGCGCGGACACGCCTTTGCCTTCAACATGATGATGGTGGCTTTCTTGCGGCAAGCCAACCTCGTCTTCAAAGCCCAGCACCTGCGCGCGGTATTTGCACATGGAACAATTCATATTGTTGTTGCCGGTCAGAATTTCTCTAACGCGATCCGCGAAAGTGGCGATGACGTCATCATGGTCATTGAGATAGCCTGCTTTGACAAACTCAATCTCAGGATGACGAGCGGCGACTTCATCGGTGAAGCCATAAATACGGTCGATCAAAATGCCTGAGAAAAGGAAATATGGGAAAACCACAATCCGCTTAAAGCCAAGTTTACTGACCTTTTCCAAACAAGGTTCGACCAAGGGAAAGGTCACCCCTGAAAACCCTGTTTCGCACCAGCCCAGCCCCAAGGATTCAACCAACATCCGCGCGATCTTGGCAACATTGGAATTGGCATCAGGGTCTGAAGACCCGCGGCCAATCACCACCAAGCAAGTGTCATGGCGATCCACCACCCCATGATTCGCATCGGCTTGATCAAGCGCTTCGGTCACGCGTTGGCCAGCGGCTTTGAGCATTTTCAAATCAACCGCCAATTCCCGCCCATATTGGATGGTGATGCCATGTTCCGCCGCGTAAGTGTTCAGCACCGATGGAATGTCGTTTTTGGCATGACCGGCGGCAAACAACATCCCAGGCACCGCCAGCACATGATTAACGCCCTGTTCACGCAAGCGATCGAGGCCTGTTTTAATCACCGGCGTTGCAAATTCCAAATACCCGTATTCAACGGGCCAATCGGGAAAAAGAGGATCAAGTTTTTCGGCCAGAACTGCAAATTCTGCCACGGCTGATTTTGATCGACTGCCATGACCGCAGATCATCACCCCATATTTTGTATCGCTGTTGTCGTGCGGCATGATATGTCCTTTCGCCAACGTTCATCACCTTTAGCCCCGAGATAGGCCGTTTTCCCAGCAGTTATACCCCCGCTGTTGGGGATAGGTTTGCGATAAAGGGGTGGGAAAGACAATGGCGAATGATCATGGAAGCCATGGATCATTGACCGAGCGGTTGGTCTTTAGGCCCCCGGGATTGGCCCCTGTGTTTTCAGGTCTGCCGCACCGGGATCACTTCCACCTTGTGCGCAAGGAACCCTATGGATATGGGTATAGTATGATTCTATGGTGGAAACAAATGAAACCTGAAACGGACAGCATCCGCTATGCTTGATGAGTTTATATATTTGATAACTCATGCGATTGATCTGATGATCCCGCACGATCCCGGGATGCGGGCATTGTTGCTGGCGCTTGCCCTCAACGCCGATGCGATTTTAGGAGAACCCGCTTGGCTGTGGCGCCGCTTGCCCCATCCCGTGGTGCTTTTTGGCAAAGCCATTTCCGCCATGACCGCTTGGGGGAATCAGCGCCGGTTCAAAGGCTATGGGCGGCGGTGGCGAGGGATCATTGGCATCTTGGCATTGGTGTTGCTCGCGGCCATCACTGGCGGCGTGTTGATGATTGGCATCGGCACCCTAAACCCCATCACGGGCGGCTATGCGTCCATGATGGTTGAAGTGGCGGTCGTCACCGTGTTATTGGCGGGGCGCAGTCTTGATGATCATGTGCGGCGGGTGGGTCAAGCGCTGGCCGCCCAAGATACCGACTCCGCGCGGCATCACGTCTCGATGATTGTCGGGCGCAACCCCAACGCCTTGGATGACGCGGCGATGGCAAGAGCCGCGATTGAAACCACCGCAGAAAACTTATCCGATGGCGTTATTGCTCCGGCATTCTTTTATTTGATTTTCGGCCTTCCCGGGATCATCGCCTATAAAATGATCAACACCGCAGACAGCATGATCGGCTATCAATCGAAGCGTTACTATGCCTTTGGCACCGGCGCGGCAAGATTAGATGATCTGGCCAATATCATCCCAGCGCGATTGACCGCGTTGCTGATTGCTCTCGCCGCCCCGGGTCGGATGCTGCCTGCTTTTGGCGCCATGATCACCGACGCGCCGAAGCATCGCTCGCCAAATGCTGGTTGGCCGGAAGCGGCGATGGCCGCTGTTCTTGGCCTATCCTTGGCGGGCCCTCGTCAATACGGTCAACGGATGAGCAAAGACCCCGCCCTTTATCCGCAGGGACGCCGCGACGCCACGGCGAATGATATTCGTGCCGCCTTGCTGGTGATGTGGCGAGCCATTGCTATATTTGCGGTGTTTTTATTGGTCGCTGGATTGGCCTAGGACAAGCCTGCAATCCGAGCGATGGCATCAAGATCAACATGGCGTTCGAGATGATCGGCTAAGTCATTGAGTCCGTCTTCAATCACCTGATCAAAAACCAGCGAAGAAGCCGACCCTGTTTCAGCATTGAGCCAGGCGGATCGAAACCCATCTTTTGAAAATAGCCCATGCATATAACAGCCCATAACATTGCCCTTGGCGCTGACCGCGCCATCTTTGCGGCCATCGGCAAACGCAATCATCGGGCGGGCGCAGTCATCGCCTTGGGTTTGCCCGAGATGAATTTCATAGCCGCTGACATCAGCGCCGGTCGATTGTTCCACCCCATCGGCAAAAGTGACGGTTTTCTTTGCGGCTAAGGTGGTTTCTACATTCAACAACCCTAGCCCTTGAACCGAGCCTTGTTGCCCTTCCAAACCATCAGGATCATGAATCATCCGCCCCAGCATTTGATAACCGCCGCAAAGCCCCATGACTTTTGCCCCTTGGCGCAACAACGCCTTAAGGTCAATATCCCAACCTTGCTCACAGAAAAACGCCAAATCAGCGATGGTTGATTTTGATCCCGGCAGCAACACCAAATCCGCATCCATGGGGAGCGGAGACCCGGCTTCGATTAAGGATACTCGGATCGCTCCATCCGCCACCAGCGGGTCCAAATCATCAAAATTGGCAATTCGCCGCAACACCGGCACCACCACATGATAAGAAGATTTGCCTCTTGATGTTGCGCCATTGGCATCCGCTTTTGACGTTAGGTCTAAAATATCTTCAGCGGGCAATAACCGCGCTTGGGCAAACCATGGCACAATGCCAAGCCCTTGCCAGCCCGTGGCGTTTTCGATGATCATCATGCCATCTTCAAACAGGCTGGTATCACCGCGAAATTTATTGATGAGAAAACCTTTGATGCGGGCGGTTTCCTCCGGCTCAAGCACCTTAGCCGTCCCTACCATGGACGCGATCACGCCGCCGCGATCAATATCACCGACCAACACCACCGGCACGTCAGCGGCTTCGGCAAAACCCATATTGGCGATATCACCAGCCCTAAGATTAACTTCGGCTGGGCTGCCCGCGCCTTCGATCATCACCAAATCAGCTTCGGCAGAAAGTTGATGAAAACTCTCCAAAACTTTCGGCAAGAGTTGGGCTTTTTGTTTTCCATATTCCCGCGCCTTCATGCTGCCAAAACGTTCGCCTTGGACGATGATTTGCGCGCCGGTATCGGTTTCTGGTTTCAGCAAAACCGGATTCATATGAACGGTTGGTTCCGCGTAACAAGCACGGGCTTGCAAAGCTTGAGCGCGGCCAATCTCACCGCCTTCGATGGTCACCGCGGCGTTATTCGACATATTCTGAGGCTTAAACGGGCGCACCTTAAGCCCGCGGCGGCTAAACGCACGGCACAGCCCCGCCACAAGGAGCGATTTACCGACATTCGAGCCAGCGCCCTGAATCATCACGGCGCGAGCGGGCATTAGTATTCGACTCCAATTTGCGCTTTAATGCCAGAACGGAACGGATGTTTCAGTAGGGTCATCTCGGTCGCCAAATCAGCAATCTCTATCAGCGCATCGCTGGCGTTGCGCCCCGTCAACACCACATGCGTCATGGCAGGTTTTTCCGTGGTTAAGAATTGGATCACCTCAGCCTCATCAATAAAGCCATAGCGCAGGGCAATGTTGATTTCATCCAACAGCACCATGTGATTGTTCTCATCGCGGATCAATTCTTTGGCTTTTTCCCAAGCCGCATTGGCGGCGGCGATATCGCGTTCCTTATCTTGTGTTTCCCAAGTGAACCCCTCACCCATGGTGTGAAACTGGCAAAGATCGCTAAACCGGCTGGTGATCAAATCACGTTCTCCCGTGCTTAACCCGCCTTTGATGAATTGCACCACCGCCGTCGGCAAGCCATGGGCGATGTTGCGGAAAATCATGCCAAAAGCCGCACTGGATTTACCCTTGCCTTTGCCGGTATGGACAATGATCAGCCCCTTTTGTTCGGTTTTTGTCGCCATGATTTTATCGCGGGCTTGTTTTTTCTTCGCCATCTTGGCGTTGTGGCGGGCGATATCTTCGGGCGTGTCCTTGGGATCGGTCATGATCTCTCCTCGCGAGTAGAATTTTTATGGCGGGTTGAGGGGGTAGTTTGGACGTTTTTGATCAATTGCGCCAGTCTTTCTGCCGTGCTGTTGCGGCGCGGCGACCATAAATCTCGATCCATCGCTTCGCTAAACCGCGCGAGCATATCGGCCAAAGCGTGCGGATTGGCATCTTCAAGAAAATCCCGCACCGCGTCATCTTCAATCCAAGCCTCAAACAGTTGATCAAACGCATGATGCGGCACTTGGCGGGTGGTCGCGGCAAACGCAAAGAGGTAATCAAGCGTTGCCGCCATTTCAAACGCACCTTTATAGCCATGACGCATGACCCCATTAATCCATTTTGGGTTGCTCGCACGGCCACGCACAACACGGGTGATCTCTTCTTTGAGTGAGCGAATAACCGGTCGTTCCGCAAGGCTATGATCGCCCATATAAATCGGCACGTCTTGTTGTTTGATGGTTGCTATGGCCGCCGATAAGCCTCCCATGAATTGATAATAATCATCGCTATCCAGCACATCATGTTCGCGGTTGTCTTGATTGTGCAAAATAGCATCCGCCCCTTCGAGGCGGCGTTCCAACCCCTGACGGGCGTTAACGCCGTGGCTATGCTCACCATAAGCATAGCCTGACCACGACATGAACACATCGCCAAAATCAGCACGGTCATCCCAAATGCCTTCATCAACCAAGGCTTGCAAACCCGCGCCATAGGCACCGGGCTTTGCGCTAAAGACGCGGTATCCCGCTTGCAACGCCGCTTCATCTTCATCCATCCCCGATTGAATCAGCAGGGCTTGTTCAGCCTTCATCCGAGCAGCGATGGGGTTTTGATCAGCAGGTTCATCCAACGCCCCCACGGCGCGGGCGACTTTATCCACCAAGGTGATTTGGCTGGGGAACGCATCACGGAAAAAACCAGAGGCACGGATGGTCACGTCAATGCGGGGCCGGCCGAGCACCGATAGCGGCAGGATATCAAACCCTGTGACCCGCCGCGACGCGCCATCCCATTTCGGCTGAACACCCATCAACGCCAAGGCTTGGGCGATATCATCACCGCCGGTTCGCATATTGGCGGTTCCCCAAGCCGACACCACCACGGCTTTTGGATAATTGCCATGGTCTTGCAGATAGCGATCAATCAAGGCGCAGGATGACGCCCAGCCAATGCGCCAAGCGGCTTCCGTTGGAACAGCGCGGCTATCCACGGAAAAGAAATTTCGGCCTGTTGGCAAAACTTCAGGCCGCCCCCGTGTCGGCGCACCAGAAGGAGCGGCTGGCACATAGCCGCCATCAAGGCCTTTCAGCAAAAACCTGATCTCATCATCACCTGACACCTCAATGGCTGAAGTGATTTCCGGCAAAGCCTGTTCCATAATCATCGCGGTGTTGCGCCATTGATCAGGACAAGTCTTTGCCCCTGCCACGAGTTCCGCCGCCAGATGATTCAGCCGATCCACCGTGTCGCCTTGATGACGCCAAATCCCCAAATCTTGATCAAACGCTGTCAAGGCATCGGGTGTCTCGCCTTGCCATGGCAGGTGTCGTTCTGCGGTGAGTGGATCAAACCCCGTCAACCCAAGATCCTTGGCCAAAGCCCGAAGGATAGAATCTTGCGCCCCTTGGCCTTCGCCGCGAGGGATTCGCAAAATGGCGGTGATCAGATCATGTTTCAAGCGATCTTTTGGCGATTGCCCGAAAATATGCAGCCCATCTCGGATTTGCATTTCCTTCAAATCGCAGAGAAAATTATCAAGTTTCAGGAGTTTTTGATCATCGCCATCATCGGCCTCAATGCCGCAATCATCCGCAATGCCGGCGCGATCAGCGGTCATTAAAATCGCTTGCATCAGCGCGTCACTACGGCGTTGATCCAAGCCAGCGGCTTCGTAATATTCATCCATTTGGGTTTCGAGTTCTGCCATCACCCCGTGGCTATCCGCCAAGGTCATTGGCGGCGTCAGATGATCAAGGATCACGCCAGCCGTGCGCCGCTTGGCTTGCGCGCCTTCGCCCGGATCATTGACGATAAACGGATAAAGATGGGGGATCGGCCCTAAAATCGCATCGGGGAAGCAGGTTTTGTCCAAGGCCAGCGCCTTCCCGGGAAGCCATTCCAAATTGCCATGCTTGCCGAGATGCACCACGGCATGGGCGCCAAAATCATGGCGCAACCAAAAATAAAACGCCAGATAATGATGGGGCGGCGGTAAATCCGGCGAATGATACGATGACTTTGGGTCGATGTTATAGCCGCGAGCAGGTTGAACCGCCACGGCTATATGCCCATAGATTCGCACCGGCAGGGCAAAACCATCTGCGCCGATCATGGGGTCACTTTCCGGCTCTCCCCATCGGTCTTCGATTGTTTGGCGCAGCGATGCTGGCAAGGTTTTATAAACGCGGCGGTAATCCTCAAGGCTGAACCAAGCCTCCACCTCACGGTTTTCAAAGCCGGTATTGCTGGGCGCGGTCAGCATCTTTGCGATCAAACCACGACCATCAAGCGGCGCGTTTTCGAGGTGATACCCGGCGGCGGCTAAGGCGGATAAAATATGAGCCGCGCTTTCCGGCGTATCCAACCCCACGCCATTGGCAAGGCGGCTGTCTTTATTGGGATAATTGGCCATGACCACGCCAAGGCGTTTGTCGGATCGGGGGGTTGATTTAAGCCGTTGCCAAGCCGCCGCCAAAGCCGCCACATATTCAGCACGTTCGGGATGCGCGACGTAACCCGTGACCATAGCTTCGGTCAAGTCATCGCGTTGCGGCGGCGATTTGAACCCGACCGCGCGGCTGGTGATGCGGCCATCGAGTTCTGGCAACACCACATGCATGGCCAAATCGCGGGGGTTAAGCCCGGCTGTCCCCGCTTGCCAATTGTCTTTTGTATTGGAGGATAACATCACCTGCAAGACAGGGGCATCCACCGCGCCAAAAGGCCCAGGGCTGGCGTCTTGCTGACCACGGTGAGGATCGGAAACAGCAAAACTGGTCATATTCAAAATGATGGAAGCATTGAGTTCCGGCAACAAATTGCCAAGCCATTCCGCCGAAAATTGATCTTTCAGGCTTGAGACAAAAATCGGCAATGGCGCCAAGCCTTGTTGCATCAACGCGGTGATCATCGCATCCACCGGCGCGGCATCACCGGCTTGCATTAAGGCGCGATAAAACACAATCGCCGCCACCGGCGCGGTGCTTAATCCGGCTTGTTGCCACTGGGATTGAATCTGATCAATATCTGCGGCGGCTTGATCTGGCCAATATAGCCCGGCGGGTAAAAACGGTTGCGGCTGGATCGCGTGATCCGTGCCGTTGATGATGTCATCCAACGCGTCTAAAAACGCCGCCGCGTTGCCCATGCCGCCCGCGCTCAAATACCCGTTCAATCGCGCTAAGACTGGGCTAGGCAAGGTTGATTGCGCGTCAAGTTCTGGGTCTGATTTGCCGTCGCCCGATAACAACGCCAGTGGGATGCCCCGCCGCCGCGCTAAAGCCGCGACCTGTTCAACACCATAAGACCAATACGACACGCCCCCCAGCAACCGAATGGCGATCAACTTCGCCTGTTCCAGCATATTCTGAACATAGAGATCAACCGAATAAGGATGGCTGAGGCTCAACAAATTGGCGATGCGAACCGCTTGATCCCCGCGCCCTGATTGCCGGACGGCGGCACTGAGCAAACTGATTTCACTATCCGCCGCCGTCAGAATCACGATAGGCGCGGGCGATTGCCCAAGGTCTACCGCTTCGCCATCGGCATAGAGATCACCGGATTGTTCGATTCGAAGAAGATGCATCGGCAACTCTCCGGCGTTATCTCGCCGTTATGGCTTCATCCGATCAAAGCGTCCGACAAAGCGTCAAGGTTGATTGTTTTCAACCCAATCAATACTAATTTCCCGGTGTTGCTTTCAAGGCTGCCACCAAAATAATGATCGACCCGAGCACCAACCGCCTGCACCACCAAAGGCAACGCCTTGCCTTTGACCTTAATAAACCCTTTTGCCCGCAATAAACCATGGGCTTTGGCTTGAGTTTTAAGCCGGTCGACAAAAGCCAGGTGATCGTCAACCTCTGGGATGGTGACCACGGTGGAAATAAAATCATCATGCCCGTGGTCGTGATCGTGATCATGGTCATGGTCGTGATCATCATCATGGTCGTCATCATGGTGGTGATGGTGATGGAAATCTTGGCTTCGGGCAAAAGCTTCGTCTTCTAGCCCAAGGCCAAAAATTGCCGCCAGCGGTGCGCCTTTGCCATTGGTCATCAGCACCGGCGTCTGATCATTGGTGAGGGATTTCAATTGCGCAGACACTCTTGTTTTCGCGGCCTCATCAATCAAATCTCCTTTTGAGACCACCAAGAGATTGGCCGCTGAGACTTGATCTTCAAACAAATGCTCCACCGGGGTGTCGTGATCAAGTTCAGGATCAGCTTGGCGTTGCGCGTCCAAAGCGTCGTGATCCGCCACCACATCCCCAGCCGCGAGCGCCGCGCCATCAACAACAGTGACAACCCCATCCAGCATCACCCGCGATCGAATATCAGGCCAATTAAACGCTTGCACCAAAGGTTGCGGCAGGGCCAAACCTGAGGTTTCAATAACAATATGATCTGGAGGCGGTGTTTGCGCCAGCAAGGTCTGAATGCTGGGCAGAAAGTCATCAGCCACGGTGCAGCAAATACAGCCATTGGCCAATTCGATAATATCATCCGCCGAACAACCGGGGATATTGCACGACGACAGCACCTCGCCATCCACCCCAACATCACCAAATTCATTGACGATAAGCGCCAAGCGTTGGCCATTGGCGTTTTCAATCAAATTGCGGATCAAGGTTGTTTTGCCTGCGCCAAGAAAACCCGTGATAACGGTGGCTGGGATGCGCGTTGCGACCATGCGAAAATCTCCAAACTAAACGGTCAACTTGCGGGGCGTGTTTATCACCGAAGCGACCAAAGACAGCATCACACGCCGCCGAAAATCCTGTTCACTAGAAACGACATTATTTGCCATGACCTTGCCATTCCATCAAAGCCTGCTCAAGCCTTAGCCTTTCATGGCGATCGGCAGGAAGACCAAAGCGCATCCATCGCGGATGATGATCAAAAATTCGCGTCCAAATGCCTTTTCTAGCCAAATGCTGATGCAGGCTTGAAGCATGATCGACTTCCATCAAAGCATAGAGATCCGTGCCGCCGCGATCGGTCAGCCCTCTTTTGGTGAGCACCGCACGCAAAGCCGCCATTTCTTCGGCCAACCAATGGCGCTGTTGATCCGCCCATGGCTGATCCGCAATCGCCGCCGCCCCAAGGGCGAGCGCGGGCGTCGACACCGCCCAAGGGCCCAGCATCGCCCGCAACCGAGCGATATCATCACCATGACCAATCGCCGCGCCCAAACGCAACCCCGCAAGGCCATAGAATTTGCCAAAAGAACGAAGGATCAAAAGCCCTTTTCGCCCTGCTATCCCCGCCAGTGAGAATGATGGCATCAGATCAATGAAGGCTTCATCCATAACCAACAACCCATCACGCCGCGCCAAATCTTCGATCAATGCAAGCCACGCCTCGGGCGGCAAGAGTTCCCCCGTGGGGTTGCCCGGCTGAACAGCGATGACCACGCTCGCCGCATCGGTCAAAACAGGGCAGGTGCCCGCGGCGTAATGATGGATATGATGCCCAGCATCCGTCCAAGATTGCTCATGCTCACTGTAAACAGGCTCAGGGATCATGACGCCGGTTTGATCACGCAACCTTGCGGCAAGACTGATCAGCACGCTTGACCCCGGCGCCAGCAGAATTTCCGCGCCAGAATCAATCCCCCAAGCGTCACGCATCGCGTTAATGACCTTGGTTTCATCCGCCATTTGCGGCAAATGCCGCCAAATCGCGGCTGACCTAAGGGCAGGATCAACCGGATAAGATCGCGGCGCTATCCCTGTTGATAAGTCAATCATTTCAGATAGATCAACCCCATAGGCCATCGCCGCCTCGGTGATATTTCCGCCGTGTTCCATGCTTTCCCTGCAGTTTTATCAAAAAAAGAAGGTTCTTTTTTAAGGAATTTATTGTGCTTCGCTCAACAAATCGACAATTATGTTATGACAGAAATATCTCAATTGGTAATGAGATATTACGATGATTAAGGGAGTCGATAATGAAAAAGACACTAATGGCCATTGCCGCATCTACGCTGCTGGCCGCTCCAGTGATGGCTGATGAAGTTAAACTGGGTATTATTCTTGGGTTCACAGGACCAATTGAATCGCTGACGCCTGACATGGCTGCTGGCGCGGAATTGGCCATTGCTGAAGTCAACGCTGCCGGCAATTTCATGCAAGGGTCAACCACCGTGACATCTGTTCGTGGTGACTCAACTTGTGTGGATGCCGCCGCCGCTACCGCCGCTGCTGAACGCTTGATCACCGCTGACAAAGTCAACGGCATCATGGGCGCTGATTGTTCCGGCGTAACCACCGCGATCCTGCAAAACGTGGCGATGGCAAATGGCGTTGCGATGGTATCACCATCCGCCACATCACCTGCGCTTTCATCACTGGAAGACAACGGCCTGTTCTTCCGCACCGCGCCATCTGACGCTCGTCAGGGGCAAGTGGTAGCGGAAATGCTGACTGAAGCAGGGTACAAATCTGCGGCAATTTCCTACACCAACAATGACTATGGTAAAGGTCTTGCCGACAGCATCCAAACCAACTTCGAAGGCATGGGTGGTTCCATCACCATCAGCGCTTCCCATGAAGACGGCAAGGGCGACTACGGTGCTGAAGTTGCGGCATTGGCTCAGGCTGGCGGCGATATTTTGATCGTTGCGGGTTACCTTGACCAAGGTGGTAAAGGCATCATCCAAGGGTCTTTGGACGCGGGTGCTTTTGACATCTTCTTCCTGCCTGACGGCATGATCGGCGACAGCCTGCCAGAAGCCATTGGCCCAGACCTTAATGGCTCCATCGGCAGCTTGCCCGGCACCGACAGCCCAGGCGCGGCCAAGTTTGCTGAAATGGCAAAAGGTGCTGGTTTTGCGGCTGGACCATTTGCCGCGGAATCTTATGACGCTGCAGCGCTCATCCTTCTCGCCATGCAAGCGTCAGGCTCTTCTGACAGTCAAGTCTACAAAGACAGCATGATGGATGTTGCAAACGCTCCGGGTGAAAAGATTTACCCAGGCGAATTGGCCAAAGGCATCAAATACCTGCGCCAAGGTCTGTCCATCGACTATGTTGGCGCGTCAGCGGTTGAACTGGTTGGCGGCGGCGAAAGCGCTGGTAACTATGCTGAAATCCTGATTGACGGCGGTAAAGTCACCACCGTTGGCTATCGCTAAGCATCATTGGAACGACCCGGGGTAACCCGGGTCGTTTTTTATGCCTTAATTGATTTTATTTTTATTGGCTTCTTGGCCTTCAACCGATAAAACCGCGTCATTATGATAAAAGTTGAGCATCTCCATAAATATTTTGGTGGTCTTCATGCCGTAGACGACGCGTCTCTGGAGATTGCCACCGGATCAATCACGGGTTTGATTGGCCCGAATGGTGCCGGCAAAACCACTTTATTTAATATTATTGCCGGGGTGCATAAGCCGTCCTCGGGTAAAGTTTTTCTCGATGGTGAAGACATTACCGGCTTCCCACCCCATGAATTATTCCAACGCGGCCTGCTCCGCACATTTCAAATTGCCCATGAATTTTCGTCGCTGACCGTGCGCGAAAACCTGATGATGGTGCCGGGCAATCAATCCGGCGAAAACCTGATCGACGCTTGGTTTCGCCCCAATAAAGTTATTGCTGAAGAAAACGCCATCCGCGCCAAAGCCAATGAGGTGATTGATTTTCTTCAATTGACGCCCGTCGCGAATGAATACGCGGGCAATCTTTCTGGCGGTCAAAAGAAATTGCTCGAACTAGGGCGAACCATGATGGTGGACGCCAAAATTGTTTTTCTTGATGAAGTTGGCGCTGGGGTGAACCGCACCTTGCTCAACACGATTGGCGATGCGATCCTTCGTCTCAACAAAGAGCGCGGCTATACGTTTTGCATGATTGAACATGACATGGACTTCATCAGCAAACTTTGTGATCCAGTGATTGTCATGGCCGAGGGCAGCGTGCTGGCAGAAGGAAGCGCTGAAGACGTCAAAGCCAATGAACAGGTGATCGAAGCCTATCTTGGCACTGGCCTAAAAAACAAAAAACGGAAATGAGCGATAAAGCATGAGTTTTCTTCTGGGTGAAAACATGACAGGCGGTTACGGCAGTGCGGATATTCTGCACAACTGCACCATTGGCGTTGAAAAAGGTGAAATCGCCGTGGTTGTTGGCCCGAATGGCGCGGGAAAATCCACCGCCATGAAAGCTATCTTTGGGATGCTCAATCTCCGGCAAGGTCGCGTGACGATTGATGGTGAGGATATCACCGCGCTGAAACCTGAAGAACGCGTCTTAAAAGGCATGGGTTTTGTTCCTCAAACCGCGAATGTCTTCACCTCCTTGAGCGTGGAAGAAAACCTTGAAATGGGCGCTTTTATCCGCCGTGATGATTTCAGCAAAACCATGGAACAGGTCTTTGACCTTTTCCCAATATTAAAAGAAAAGCGCAACCAACCTGCGGGCGAACTTTCCGGCGGCCAGCGCCAGCAAGTCGCGGTCGGGCGAGCCCTTATGACTGAGCCTAAAGTCTTGATGCTCGATGAGCCAACAGCCGGGGTATCGCCGATTGTGATGGATGAATTGTTTGATCGCATCATTGAGGTTGCGCGCACCGGCATCGCCATCTTGATGGTTGAGCAAAACGCCAAACAAGCCCTCAATATCGCCGATAAAGGTTATGTTCTGGTGCAAGGCGAAAATCGTTTCACCGATACCGGCGCCGCTTTAATGGCAAACCCTGAAGTGCGCCGTGCGTTTTTGGGAGGGTGATGATGATTGATGTTCTGAACGCTCTCGTGATCCTAGCCAATTTTATCATTGTTCCGGCCTTGACCTATGGCAGCCAATTGGCGCTGGGCGCGCTAGGGATCACCATGATCTATAGCATCCTTCGGTTTTCAAACTTTGCCCATGGCGAGTTGATGTCTTTTGGCGCCATGACCACTATTCTGGTCACTTGGGCGTTGCAAAGCGCGGATATTTCCCTTGGGGTATTGCCGACCGCGTTGCTTGGCATTCCAGTGGCGATTGTGGTGACGGTTATCCTTGCGCTGGCGATTGATAAGACTGTTTTTCAATATTATCGCCGCATCCGCGCCGAACCAGTGACCTTGCTGATTGTTTCGATTGGCGTGATGTTCCTGATCAGCGGCATGATCCGTTTCATCATTGGCCCGGGCGACCGCGTTTTCACCGACGGCCAGCGGTTTTTGCTCAAAGCACGCGCCTTTAAGCAAATGACCGGCCTTGATGAAGGCTTGGCGATTAAAATGACCCAAGGCATCACGGTCGTCACCGCGATTATTTTGGTGGCTTTGGTCTTCTGGTTTCTTAATAAAACGCGCACCGGCAAATCCATGCGCGCCTATTCAGACAATGAGGATTTGGCGTTGCTTTCCGGCATCAACCCTGAACGGGTGGTGCTGATCACATGGATCATCACCGCGGCATTAGCGGCGGTGGCGGGTACGCTTTATGGTCTCGATAAGAGTTATAAACCCTTCACCTATTTGTCATTGTTGTTGCCGATTTTCTCCGCCGCGATTGTCGGCGGTGTCGGCAATCCGATTGGGGCGATTGCGGGTGGTTTTGTGATTGCGTTTTCAGAATTAACTATCACTTTTGCCTATAAAAAAGTGCTGGCTTATCTGTTGCCAGATCACATGGCGCCCGACACATTGATGCAATTGTTATCCACCGACTATAAGATTGCGTTATCGTTTGTCATTCTGGTGATTGTTTTGATTTTCAAACCCACGGGCTTATTCAGCGGAAAGACGATATGATGATGAATCGCACTTATCTTATCTTTGCTGTCATGACGGCCTTGATGCTGTTTGTTGGCTTTGTTCAAAGTTGGAATCTCGCTTTCACGCTGATCAACCTGTGTTTGATTTCTGCCATTATGACGCTAGGGGTTAACATCCAGTGGGGTTACGCTGGGTTGGTGAATTTTGGCATGATGGGATTCACCGCGCTTGGCGGGATTGCGGGTGTTTTGATTGCCATGCCGCCTGTTCCCGGCGCTTGGGAAGCCGGCGGCTTGGGTATTCTGTTCGGCCTTCTGCTGGGATTGGGCATAATTATTGCGGCGATTGTGGTCTGGAAAAAAACCAAACACCTGAAATCAGGACGCTATCTTGCGCTGACCGCCGTCTTGGTGATCGGATTCTTTTTGTTCCGCCATGTGGTCGACCCTGCCGTGGAAGCCATTGAAGCTTATGAGCCGGCGAAATTCGGTTATCTGGGCGGATTGGGTTTGCCGATCATGTTGTCATGGATCATTGGCGGATTGCTTGCGGCGGGTGTTGCTTGGATCATTGGCAAGATTTCGCTGGGCTTACGGTCTGATTATCTGGCGATTGCCACGTTAGGCATTTCTGAGATCATCATCTATGCCTTGAAGAACGAAGAATGGCTGTCGCGAGGCGTGAAAAACGTCACTGGCCTTCCTCGCCCTGTGCCTTATGAAATTGATTTGCAGGAATCGCAATGGTTCATCAACCTGACCAATGATTGGGGGTGGCCGCTGGTTGATGCCTCTTCGATTTTCGTGAAGGTTTGCTACGCGCTGTTGTTCATGGCGGTGTTGTTTATCTTGTTCCGCCTGTCTGAAATTGCCCTTAAATCCCCTTGGGGACGGATGATGCGCGCCATTCGCGACAATGAAGTTTCAGCCGAAGCCATGGGCAAAGATGTTAAAGCCAAGCATTTGCAAGTTTTCATCATCGGCTCGGCCATTGTCGGCGCGGCGGGGGCGATGCTGACCACCCTAGATGGTCAGTTTACGCCCGCGTCTTACCAGCCGCTCCGGTACACTTTCTTGATTTGGGTGATGGTGATTGTTGGCGGGTCTGGAAACAATGCCGGCTCGATTATCGGCGGCTTTCTGATCTGGTTTTTCTGGGTCGAAGCCGAACCATTAGGGCTTTGGATCATCGAATTGCTGACCGCAGGATTGGCCGAAGACAACGCGTTCAGATTGCATTTGATCGAAAGCGCGGCTCATACCCGTCACGTCATGATGGGATTGGTCTTGATCTTGGTCTTACGATTCTCGCCAAAAGGCTTGATCCCCGAAGTAAAACGCTAAAGCCGCTTTCGCTATTCCAAGGCTTCAAGGCGATGCTGAGCAACGCGTTCACGCCAAAGGATAAGGCAGCCAGCGGCGATGATCAGCCCGCCGCCAATCACCGCGTTCTGCCCCGGCCATTCGCCCCAGATCAAGGCTCCCCAAAACGTTGCCCATAGGATCACCAAATATTGCGAAGGCGCGATGATGGATAACTCGCCTTTGCGGATGGCCATGATATAAACCGTAAAGGACATCGCCACTAAAATCGCCGCCAACGGCAACAGGCTTATTTCCTTGCCGCCGATAACGCCCCACCCAAAGGGATAGCTGAGAAAGCCAAAGAATGTTGTGATGATCGCCGTGGTCAGTGTCACTTGTGGGGCGGTGATTTCTTCTTTTATTTTTCGTGTTGCCAAATCACGCGCCACCAAAGCAAGGGCGGTCATAAAGGGCAACATTAACGCTAGATTCAAGCCATCGCCATCGGGGGCGGCGATGATGATCACACCCGCAAAGCCCATCAACACCGCGATCCAGCGGAAAATGCCAACGCGTTCCCCAAAAAGCGGGATCGACACCAAGGTGAGCAAGACGGGGAAAATGAAGACGATTGTCGTGGAAATGGCCAATGGGATCAATTGGAGGCTGATGAAAAAGCAATAGGTTGATACCGTCTCGGCCAATGCCCGCGCCATGCTCCAGCGATCAAAAATCAAATGGCGATCAAAACTGATGCCGCGCCAAGCCATGCCCAGCCCAATCATCAAGATAACAATCACCCCGCGCAAGGCGATAATCTGACCTGCGCTCATGACTTCACCCATGACGCGCACCACCGCGTCACCGGCGGCAAGCAGTGTCATGGACAGCGCCATCAATGCAAGGGCTGAACGATTATCCGACATGATCGCTCATCCGAGATGTTTCCCGATCCTAGCCGACAAGCCAGTCAGGCTCCATGGCCAGCACGGCATGATCACCGGACGTGATGCTCCGCACCAAAGCCAGCACCTGCGGCAAAGCGTGGGACATATAACTATCCGCTGTGACCAATTTGGCTTGCAGGAAGGCCGCATCGCTGCCGTCTTCAAGAAGTAAGTCCGCCGCTTTTGATGCTGACCGCGCCATCAACCAACCGCCGGTCAGATACCCCATCAGCATCAAGTAATTGACGCCATTCGAGGCTGGACGCCTTGGGTCATTGGACGTGGCTAAAATATGGTTCACCGCTTCTTCAGCCGCATCCACCGCTTCAAGCACCGATGATGCCGCGGATGACACCACCTCATGAGCATGATCAGCCAAAGCGTTCATTTCGGTAGAAATATCATCAAGCAATGACATCACCGCGCGGCCTTCATCGCGGATGGTTTTGCGGAAAACAAGGTCATTGGCTTGAATGGCGGTGGTGCCTTCATAGATGGGCAAAATGCGCGCATCGCGGTAATGCTGAGCGGCGCCGGTTTCTTCAATAAAGCCCATACCGCCATGAACCTGCACGCCATGGGAAGTGACCGCCAAGGATCGTTCGGTCAGCCAGCCTTTGATGATCGGGATCAACAAAGCCGAGCGTTCTTCCCAAAAATCTTGGCTGTCTTCAGGCCCTTGCTTGGCCATATCCATCGCCGCCCCGCCAACAGCGGCCAGCGCACGCATGGCTTCGATTTCTGCTTTCATCGTGGTGATGAGCCGCAACACATCCGGGTGATGGATGATGGCATCGCCCGCTTGACGATCAAGGGGGGTGCCTTGTTTGCGGTCAAAAGCATAGCCAATGGCTTGTTGCAAGGCTCGCTCGGACACCGCTAGCCCTTGGAGGCCAACCGCAAAACGCGCGTGATTCATCATCCCAAACATGATCTCAAGCCCGCGATTTTCTTCGCCGACCAAATAACCGATAGCGCCGCCATCATCCCCATAGGACAAGACCGCGGTGGGAGAGGCTTTAATCCCCAATTTCTTTTCGATTGAAACGCAACGCACATCATTGGGCTCACCGAGAGAGCCGTCATCATTGACCAATATTTTAGGGACAATAAAAACGGAAATGCCCTTCACCCCATCCGGCGCATCAGGGGTGCGCGCCAAGACCAGATGAATGATGTTTTCCGCCATATCATGCTCACCATAGGTGATGTAAATTTTCTGACCCGTGATGCGGTAATGATCGCCTTCTTTCACCGCCTTGGTTTTGATCGCCGCCAGATCTGTCCCCGCCTGCGGTTCTGTCAAGTTCATGGTGCCCGTCCAACGGCCTTCAACCATGGGCGGGATAAAGCGGTGCTGTTGATCCGGTGACGCGGATTTCTGCAAGGCATAGATTTGACCTTGAGTCAGCAAATGGCAAAGCGAGAACGCCATATTCGCTGATTGCCAAATTTCATTGACCATTGCCGAGACCAGCATCGGCATATTTTGGCCACCAAATTCTTCTTTGGCTTCCATCGCCGTCCAGCCGCCTTCGCCCAAAGCGCGGTATGCGTCGGCAAAGCCTTTGGGGGTTTCAACCCGGCCATCGCTGTGATGGACAGACGATTGCATATCGCCGCTGTGATTGATCGGCGCCAGCACATCGCTTGCCAATTTTCCCGCTTCCGTGAGCACCGCATCAACCAGATCAGGCGTGATGTCATCAGCGCGGCCAATATCCGCGGTCACCGCGTTGATATCCACCACGTGATTCAGCACAAACCGAATATCTTTCAGAGGGGCATTATACATCGCATATCCTCAAACCGTTAAAGGGCGTTCCGATCAGCAAAATGAAGCGGACCACCTTTGAATTGTGGGAAGCCTACGCCAAAAATCATCGCGGCGTCCGCGTGATCAGCACTATCCACCACCCCTTGTGCCACCGCCGCACGGCATTCGTCAATCATCGGTTGCA
>CAYNQW010000001.1:0-52335 GCA_964399415.1 uncultured Hyphomicrobiales bacterium | reverse complement strand
AGGGCAAAGATGGGGAAATCCTCATCATTGGTGCGTTGATCTTCAAACGGCTGATACCAAGACGGCAGAGGCGTGAAGCAGGTTTTGATTTGTTCGCGTAAATGTTCTGGCGGTTGAATATCGCCATGACCTTCAGCGGCCAATTTGAATTTTTGCAACACTTCACTGTAAATCTGGAAGGTGTAAGGTTCAGGCTTATCAAAAAAGCCCATCTCAACCGCAAAATTCTGATAGGCCATATTCGCGTGTTTATAATAGAGCGCGTCCTCGGGCAGATGCTTTGCCCAGAAGCCTCCATTTTCAATGTAACGATTGATTTGTTCTGGATTAGGTTCACCGCGGCCGGCGTCTTCGCCATTGCCACGGAACCCAGAAAGAGGCCCAATCCCCGGCTTGCGCTGATGATGGACGATGTAATCTGCATAATCTTTATATTTTGCGCTGCCATCGTCATTGGTCATGCCGGGCAAGCCAAGCCGAGCGCCAAGATCAAGCAAGACTGACTGGAAGCCGCGCACATCACGATCAGGCTCCACCACCGGCCAGCGAATAGCATCAGCCACAGCTTCGGCTTCACAGATTGGGCGATCCAGAAGCGAGATGCAGTCATGGCGCTCCAGATAAGTCGTATCGGGCAAGATCAAATCTGCAAAAGCTACCATTTCCGATGAATAGGCATCGGAATAGATGATTTTCGGGATTTTATACTCCCCTGTTTCCGGGTCTTTATCGGTGAGCATTTCCATGACGCCGCGCGTGTTCATCGACGAGTTCCACGCCATATTCGCCATATACATAAACAAAACATCGACAGGGTATGGATCGCCGGCATGGGCGTTTGAGATCACCATATGCATCATCCCGTGCGCCGACATGGGCGCATCCCAAGAATAGGCTTTATCAATGCGGGTGGGTTGACCTTTAGAATCGACAAGCAGGTCTTCAGGCCCCATCAAATAGCCAAGCGGCGCCCCTGGGAGAGGGGTGTTGGGGTTAATTTGATCAGGCTTGCCAGCCGGGCGCGGATGGATCGAGGCAGGTTTCGGGTAAGGTGGTTTGAAACGGAAACCGCCAGGGCATTCAACACTGCCCAACATCAATTGCAAGACATGCAAGGCGCGGCAGGTCTGAAAGCCATTGGAATGTGCTGAAATCCCGCGCATCGCGTGCATCGACACCGGACGGCCAATCATCTTGTCATGCTTGTCGCCTTTCCAATCCACCCAAGGCTGGTCGATGGTGATGGTGCGTTCAAAAGCCACTTCAGCCAATTCCGCCGCAAGTTTGCGGACACGCTTCGCCGGAACGCCTGTCTTGGCTTCAGTCGCTTCGGGACTGAGGTTAGCGGCCATCCATTCTTCGGCCATCAAGGTAAAGGCAGGGACGGCGATGCCGCCACCTTTAACTTTAACCTCACCTTTAAGGGCTGGGGTTATGCCGCCTTGTTCAGCCGCGACGGTCTTGCCGGTGTTGCGATCAATGACTTGAGCCTTGCCGTTGCTGTCGCGCAGGAACAAGCCATCATTAGCTTGCCCGGGATTGCGGATCACCAACCAAGGCGCGTTGGTGTAGCGGATGAGATAATCAACATCAATTTTGCCTGATTCCATCAGCACTTGGATGAGCGAAAGGATGAGCAAGCCATCGCTGCCCGGGGTGATGCCAATCCAGTCATCAGCCACGGCGGAATAGCCTGTTTGCACCGGATTGATAGAGATTGTCCGAACGCCGCGATCTTTTAACTTGCCGAGACCGATCTTGATGGGGTTGCTGTCGTGATCTTCCGCAACGCCAAAGAGCAGGAATAATTCGGTTTTCTCCCAGTCAGGGGAGCCAAATTCCCAAAACGCGCCGCCAATGGTATAGATGCCGCCCGCCGCCATATTTACCGAACAAAACCCGCCATGGGCGGCAAAATTCGGGGTGCCAAATTGTTGCGCCCACCAGCCGGTCAGCGCCTGCGATTGATCGCGGCCGGTGAAGAATGCCAATTTCTTTGGGTCTTTCGCCCGAATAGGCGCCAGCCAATCCGTGGCGGTGCTTAACGCTTCTTCCCAAGTGATTTCTTCAAATTCGCCTGATCCGCGAGGGCCAACACGTTTCAGCGGCGCCCGTAAACGTGCAGGCGATAGATGCTGCATGATGCCGGCGGAACCTTTGGCGCAAAGCACGCCTTGATTGACAGGATGGTCGCGGTTGCCTTCGATATAGCGGATTTCATCGCCCTTAAAATGAACATTGATCCCGCAACGGCAAGCGCACATATAACATGTTGTCTTAGCAATGCGATCAGCGCTTTTCGGCGAGGTGTTGATCTTCGGCTGTTTTGACATGTTTTATCCTTTTAGGGGTGATCTTAACGGGGTGGAAAATCCGATCAGGAAGGGTTGACTGCTAGCAAAGCGCCGCCAAAGCAATTGAAGCCAAGCGCGATTCTTGGGCATCAGCACGGCTGGTGAGGATGATCGGCACTTTACCGCCAATCACCACGCCAGCAGCACAGGCGGCGTTATGCCAGACCATGGATTTGAACAACACATTGCCTGAGGTAAGATCTGGCATCACTAAAGCATCGGCAAAGCCTGCCACGGGATTGCCCGTCATGCCTTTAATGGCGACGGCTTCGGGAGACATGGCCAAGTCAAATGACAAAGGCCCGCTGACCACCGCGTCCGTCACATGATGCTTGGCCCAATCGTTTAATTCTTTGGCTTCCATCGAAGACGGAATGGATGGGATGGGTGTTTCGGTCGCGGAAATAATCGCGATTTTCGGCGTTTCAATGCCCAAAGCCTTGGCCATCTCGGTCAATGAAATGATCATTTGCTGGCGGGTTTTGATGTCTGGTTTGACATTGACCGCGCCATCGCTGATCAAGATCGGCTGACCGCCATCAGGGGGGAACATAGCAAAGATATGCACCATTCGCGTGCCGCCTCGAATGCCAGCATCACGATTAACAATCCCGCCCATAAAAACATCGGAATGCAAATGCCCTTTCATCAAAGCATCTGCCCCGCCATTGCGGGTCATGGCGGTGGCGTGATCAATCGCGCCTTTTTCGCCTTTGCTGTCGTGAATAATAATTCCCGACAAATCCCAGTTGATCGCCTCGGCTTCTTTTTTGATCAAATCCGCTTCACCGATCAGGATGGGGGTTGCGATGCCTTCTTCAAAGGCTTGCTTGGCGGTTTGCATGGGCAATGGCGCGGCGGCGCGAACCACGGCGAGGCGCATTGGCTCAGACCGTGCTTGGCGCGCTCGTTCCAATAAATCTGGAGGGCAAACTGGTTTTTGCGTTGTTAAAAATGATGATCCTGACACGATCAACTCCACCCTAAATACGGTTGCTTATACCCCAGAATACGGAACATTCTTAATTAAGGTCAAACCTTATCATGCCCCGCCGCCATCTTAGTCCATAGAACCAGATCAACACAAGGTTGGATCCAGATCAAAAATTGCGGTTTCAATTACGGTTTCAAGGCTTTGACGCAATCGACCAACATTTGAAAACCTTGTTCGATCTTGTTTTCAGGAATGGAAGAATACGCCATGCGAAAATAGTTTTGCGGCGGCTCTTTTGCGCTGAAGAAAGTGTGACCGGGTTCAATCAGGATGCTTCGTTCGGCGGCGCGGGATGCCAATTCCCGTGCATCAAGCCAAGTGGGGCCATGTATCCAGAAACTGGTGCCACCAAAATGAGCGCCCGTCTCACGCAGAACAGTTTCTTGGTCAAGGCAAGTTTGCAGCAATTTTCGGCGCGTGCTGAAATGCCGCCGTAGGCGCTTGATTTGTGCATCATAATGACCGAGCGCCATGAAATAAGCCGCGGTGCGTTGCGTCTGACCGGGGGGATGCCTCAACATCAAATGTCGGAGAGAACGCGCTTCTTCGATCAGTTGTTCGGAAGCCACGAGATAACCAAGCCGCAAGCCTGGGAATAAAGATTTTGAAAAACTGCCGACATAAATCACATGACCGCTATCATCCATGGATTTAAGCGCTGGTGACGGGGCTTCGATAAAATTCATTTCAAATTCATAATCATCTTCCACCACAAGAACATCATGTTGCTTGGCCAAATGGAGCAATTGCCGGCGGCGTTCTCGGCTAAGGGTGGCGGTGGTGGGGCATTGGTGACTGGGGGTGACGATCACCACATCTGCTTCAGCGATCACATCATCGTCAATAATAACCCCGTCATTATCAACAGGTAAGGTGCGGATTTGATTGGTGTGGCGTTTGAGCAATTCGCGCAAATCAGGATAAAATGGGTCTTCAATCACCACCTTCTTGCCCGCATTGACCAGCAATTGCGTCAGAAGAAACAACGCGTTCTGCGCCCCCATGGTGACAAGTATTTGCGAAGGTTTGACTTGGATGCCTCGGCGCGGCAGGCTGTGGGTGCAGATATAATCCACCAATAACGGATCATCATTATACCCAAAATCCCCTGCGGTGATGCTGAAATCACGAATCCCCAAGGCTTGGCGCGCGCAATCCCGCCATTCGGAATGCGAAAACAGCGCGGAATCAGCTTGCCCATAATTAAAGGGGAATTCGTATTCGCGCCAATTCAACGGCTTGCTGATGATGTTAAGCGCTGCCGGGGTATGAACAAATTTCCGCGTCCAGTCCACATTGTCTTCCATGGCTTCGGTTGTTTTGGTGGCGATCTGACCAACAGGGGCTTCAGGGCTGACAATGAAACGTGAACGATCTTTGGCTTCGATGTAACCGCTATCGGTCAAGGCTTGATAGGCGAGGATCACGGTGTTGCGGGAGACGTTCAATTGTCCGGCCAAAACACGGGTGGACGGAAGGGTATCCCCCGGCATCAGGCTGCGATTCAAGATCGCGCGAACAAAAAATTCTCGGATTTGTGTTTGCTTCGATGCTGATTGATGATGATCAATCTGAAAAAGGAAGGTACTGTATCCTTGATTCATGTTGCGTCTCCTGCGGAAACAGCATAAATCAATTTCGATATTACTGGCACTAAAAAATGCATTAACTGGACCTATTCAGTGGATTGTTGTGGCAGTAACGTAAATAGTGAGAAATTAGAACGGGGAGGCGGCGATGCCTTTTGAAACAAATTCACTTGAAGAACATTGGATGCCTTTTACGGGCAACCGTGATTTCAAAGCCAACCCTCGGCTGGTGGTTAAGTCTGAGGGGATGTATTGTTGGGATTATAAAGGCGGCAAATTGATTGATGGCTCTTCAGGCCTATTCTGTTGCCCTGCGGGTCATGGCCGTCGTGAAATCGCTGACGCTGTTCACGCGCAGATGCTGGAAAATGACTACACCCCCCATTTCCAATTGGGTCATCCCGGCTCGTTTGATTTGGCGGAGCGCGTCGCTCGCATTCTGCCGGAGCCAATGAACCATGTATTCTTCACCAATTCCGGGTCTGAATCCGTCGATACCGCGATGAAGATTGCGCTGGCCTATCACCGCGCGCGTGGCGAAGGTCACCGCACCCGTTTTGTCAGCCGTGAACGCGCTTACCATGGCGTGAATATGGGCGGCGTGTCGCTGGCGGGGATGGTTAAGAATCGTGAGACCTTTAACCTGACCTTGCCGAATATCTCGCATATTCGCCATACTTACACCGATGATCATGCTTTTGTGAAAGGGCAGCCAGAAACCGGGGCGGATTTGGCCGATGATCTTCAGCGCATTTGTGAAAACTTTGGCGGTTCTACCGTTGCGGCGGTATTCATTGAACCTGTTGCAGGGTCCACCGGAACATTGGTGCCACCAAAAGGTTACCTTGAACGTATCCGCAAGATTTGTGATCAGCATGGCATTTTGATGATCTTTGATGAAGTGATCACTGGTTTTGGCCGTATGGGCACGCCTTTTGGCGCTCATAAATTTGGCGTGACGGCGGATATCTGCACCATGGCCAAAGCCCTGACCAATGGCGCGATTCCTATGGGCGCTGTGGCGGTCAAGGACGAGATCTATGACACGGTCACCAATGCCGCGCCGGAAGATGCCATTGAATTTTTCCATGGCTATACATATTCCGCTCATCCTGCGGCTTGCGCGGCGGGGATCGCGACTCAGAAAATCTACGAAGACGAAGGGTTGTTCCAGCGGGCGGCGGATATGGAATCGTATTTCCTTGATGCGATTTGGTCGCTGAAAGATCATCCGTTGGTCAAAGACCTGCGCGGCATCGGCATGATGGCTGGGGTCGAGGTGCATCATGATGGTGTGCCGGGTCGCCGTGGCCAGCAAATGCAAAAAGATATGTTCTGGAACGGCTTGCACATTAAGTTCACCGGCGATAACGGCATTGTCGCGCCAGCCTTCATTGCTGAGCGCAATCACATTGACGAAATCGTCGAAAAGTTCCGGAAAACCTTGGATCAACACCTCGCATAAACGCGTCGTTTTAGCCATCCGAAACACCAAGGGTCGCCTTTTTGGGGCGGCCCTTTTTAGTAACAAAAATTAAAAAAATATAATAATTACATTGCGTTAGATATGAATAAAATGTTTGCGCTATGGGTTGAAATGTGTATGGTTGTTTATAGAAGAGCGAATAAAGTTACTTTGCTCAGGTTCTGAAAGATAAAGTTTAGGGAGACTCCTTATGAATAAAATCTTCAAATCTGCTGTTGCTGGTGCCGTTGGTGCAGTGATGGCGGGTAGCGCAGGTATTGCTGCTGCTGCCGATTCCGTGAATGTTGCCTTCTTCCTTGAATGGGCAACGCCAAACCAGATTGCAAAAGTTGATAAGGCTTATGACGACGCCATGGGTGTTGACGTGAACTGGACTGATTTTTCAACCGGTGTGGCTATGACTGAAGCCATGTTGGCTGGCGATATCGACATTGCGTATTCGCAAGGTCTGGCACCATTTGTGACCGCGATCCAGCAGGGCGCGCCGTTGAAGATGGTGGCAATCGCTGTGGTTTACGAAGCCAATGATTGCTTTGTAAACAATGGCCTTGGCATTTCATCATCAAACGCATCTGAACTCGAAGGCAAGACGGTTGCTGTTCCATTGAACACCATGGCTGACTTCTCCTTCCGCAAGCAAATGGCAGCACTTGGTGTGGATACATCCACCATGACCATCGTTGACCAAGCGCCTGCTGATGGTGCGGTATCGCTGGCTGATGGTTCTGTAGCGATGGCTTGTATCTTTGGTGGTGCTTCCGCGAAAGCCGCTGGTGAAGTTGGCACGCCAATCATGAGCACCCAAGAAAAGAAAGACGCCGGCATTGGTTCTTTTGACGTGATTTCGGTGACCGAAAAATTCGCTACCGAAAACCCACAACTCTTGGAAAGCTTCCTTGAAGTGACTGCTGAAGCCAACGCCAACTGGACCGGTTCTGACGCACAGATCCGTAAAGTGGCTGCTGATGCTGGGATGGATTTCGAAACCACCAAAAATCAGATGGCTGGATTTGTCTTCCCAACCGTGGAAGAGCAAAAAGCCAATTACTTTGGCGATAATGGTATTGCTGGTGCTGCTGCTGAGTCCCTCGGCGCGGTTTTCACCAAGACCAACATCTCCAACTACAGCGGGTCTTTGGCTAAAACCATCGACGGTTCTTACTTGAACTAACTCGCTGTTCAAACACTCTTTGGCAGGGCCCTTTTAAGGGCCTTGCTGTTTTTGGAACAACAGTTAAAGAAGCGTTAAAATGTCTGATCTCATCTGTAAAGATCTCTGTATGACCTTTACGAACCCTCAAACGGGGGCTGCGGTAGAAGCGCTTAAAGACATTAATTTTTCTCTAAAGCAAGGGGAGTTGCTGTCGGTACTCGGGCCGTCGGGTTGCGGCAAAACCACCCTCTTGAATATGATTGCGGGCTTCATCAATCCCACATCGGGTCATCTGGAACTAGGCGGCAACCGAATCGAAAGCCCTGGAGTGGAACGCGGCATGGTGTTCCAACAGGGCGCTTTGTTCGAATGGTTGCCGGTGGCGCGCAATGTCGATTTCGGCTTGCGCATGAAAAAAATGAACGCCAAGGAAAGCGAAGCCTTGGTGGAGAAATGGTTGAACATCGTTGGCCTTGCAGGTTTTGGCGATACCCCCACCTATCAATTGTCCGGGGGGATGCAACAGCGTGTGGCACTGGCGCGTTGCCTGGTGAATGATCCGGATTTGATCCTGATGGATGAGCCGCTGGGCGCGCTGGATGCGCTAACGCGGGAAAAGATGCAATCACTCATCCTCGAATTGTGGAAAGAAACGGGCAAAACCATCATCATCATCACCCATTCCGTGGAAGAAGCGTTGTTGTTGGGTGAGCGTTTGTTTGTGATGGCGCCACGGCCGGGGCGGATTTACAAAGAATACAATCTGCCTTTTGCCGAGCAAGGGCTGAAGAAATCTCTTCGTGAGATCAAACAGCAAAAAGACTTTGGCAAAGTCCGCGAAGAAATTCTGACCATGATCTGGGATATGGAAGAGGAGATTATGGGCAATGTTTGAGTGGCTATCTACACATCGCGCTGATATTTCCGCAGTCTTGATTTTGCTGTTGGTGGCAGCATTCGCGGTTTCCATTTATTACGGGCTAAAGGATACGCATCAGCGTAAAAATGATGAAGTCTTCGGCGATCCAGAACGGACTCGCGGGGGATGGTATTGGGCGGTAACTGGACTTTCGGCTCTCGTGCTGATTTGGTTCTATTTTTCTTGGGGGATGGCACGGGCGTATTTCCCTAGCGCGGCCAATGAACTTTGCCAAGTGGGCAAAATTCAAGAAGCAGTGTCGCCGATTACCGCTCGGCTTCCGATTGGCTCGCGTTATTACAAATCCACCACGTTGGTGGTGCGGAACTCCGCGCAATTGGATGAACTTGAATCTGGTCTGCCAGAAGACGTGTTCACCGCAGAGGAGGCTCAATCTCTTCAAAACGCGATTAGTCAAACCCGCGCCATCATCGCGCTCTTGTCTGATCCATCGGAGCAAGATTCTGAAACCGCCACCGCGTTAAATGGCGTGGCGGCTGATCTGAATGGTTTGGCCGATAGGTTGCGCGGCGGTCATGACGGGTATCAACCCACGGCAGAAGCCTTGGCTCAACCGCGTTGGGGCGTGACGTCGACGGAAATTCCTTTATTGCCGATGACGGCACGAGGGGTGCTGTTTGACACGGTGGCGATGGAAGCGGAGGCGATCACCGATCGCTTCCAGAAATTGCGGAATTTTCCGCCGCAAGCCCAAGCGTTAATCGAGAAAACCATAGCTGAAATTGAAGCGCTCAAAGCCAATGGTGATGATGCTTCAGGCCGAAGCGAAAGTGATATCGCTGAACGCACCCGCTACATCAAAGCCGTCGAACGGATTTTCCGCCGATTGGATGATGGCATCATCTTCCCCGCCGATGCGTTGAAATCCGTCAATGATGGCATGGAAAACCTGTTTGATGCTGTGGGAGACGCCAAAGGAGGGCTGAACGTCGTGGACGCGTTGTTCTTCCCGGGCGAAGGGGTGGTTAAATCTCGAACCCTATGTATTGAACAAGGCTCAAGCCGTTGGTTGCCAAAACCCACCGATGTGGTGGCAAAATTTGCTCAATTGGCCAATCCTGATGTCGATAATGGGGGCGGCTATAAAGGCACCACCTTGCTTTGGGTGAAATGGTTGCCCATCGCTACTGTGGTGGATTTCATCATCCCTGACATGCTGGTGGATATGTTGCCGGGCAGCTATGGATCGCATCATGCGGATGGCAGTTTCAACCCGACCTATAAAGACAACATTCTAGCCTTCGCGCAGGGTGAGGTTTATCTGGGGTCAATTCCCATGTTGGATGGCCATATTTGGGATTCGCTTTTCCGTGTCTTGGTGGCCATGGGCTTTGGGATTGCCTTGGGTGTTCCGCTGGGGATTTATATGGGGGTCTCGCGGTTCTTCAAGTCGTTCTTTGATCCGATGATTGAACTCTATCGTCCCGTGCCGCCTTTGGCTTGGGCGCCGTTGATTTTGACCATCTTTGGGATTCAAGATGACGGTAAAATCTTCCTGCTCTTTATGGTGGCGTTTGCGATCATGGTGATCTCAGCCCGCACCGGAGCATCAGGAACGCAATTGTCCAAGATCAGGGCATCCCATTCCTTGGGGGCAACCAATCGTCAGATTTTGCGTCATGTGATTTTGCCCAACGCTTTGCCGGAAATTTTGACCGGCGTCCGGATTGCCATTGGTGTCTGTTGGGGCACGCTTGTGGCGGCGGAAATGTTGGCAGGCACCACCGGGGTCGGCTTTATCGAAAACGTTGCGCGCACCGTTTCGGATTATGAGTTGATCTGGGTGACCATCCTGATCATGGGGTTATTGGGGTTAATGTTTGATTTGATCATGCGTAAAGTGATCGATATTCTGATCCCATGGCGCGGTAAGGGATAATCCCATTTGCATCAATAAAGAAAGCCGGCCTTGTGCCGGCTTTTTTGTGGCGGTTGCGTCATGCTAGGGCAGAAGCCCGATGGTTAGAGGGTCACTTGTTCGGTATGGCCATCCACCGCCATCGCCATGCCGCTGACGTTTTTGGATTGCGGTGATGCCAAGAAAATCGCCATATCCGCGATATCTTGGGCGGTGACAAATCGTTTTAATGACACGCAATCAGCATAGCCTTGGCGTAAATCATCCTCGCTGATGCCGCGGGCTTCGGCTTCTTTGGCAATGACGCGATCCATGCGGTCGCCTTCCACCGCGCCGGGGCAAATGGCATTGGCGCGGATGCCAAAAGGGCCGAGTTCCATGGCTAAGGTTTTCATCAAACCAATGATCCCCCATTTCGCCGCCGCGTATGGAGACCGGAACGGATAGCCAAACAGCCCTGCCGTGGATGACGTTAAGATCATGACGCCGTCGCCTTGATCTTTCATCCAGGGGGCGGCGAGGCTGGTGGCGAGAAAAGCGCCATCCAGATTCACCGCAAGACAGCGTTTCCAATCATCAAGCGATACATTTTCCACCGCCGCCGTTGGGCCTGCAATGCCAGCATTGGCGATCACCACATCAAGGCGATCCCAAGATTGGCGCAGGCTTTCATAAACCTTGTGCATGGCGGTTTCGTCAGAAGCATCGCAATGAAAACATATCAAGTCAGGATGAGCCGATTGCGCCGCATCCAGCATGGCTTGATCAATATCAGTGACCGCCACTTTAGCCCCATTTGCCAAAAAGCCTTGTGCCATGGCAAGGCCAAGGCCTGATCCGCCAGCGGTGATAAAAACATGTTGCGTCATGCGGTTCTCCTTAAAGTGATGAATATGCAAATGATGGATGTGATCATGACGCCGAGCAATCGAGCAGAACAGAACCGCTTTTTTGGGCGGCTTCGACTTGTTCATGGGCGGCGGCAATGTCGTCAAGCGGCAGGATGGCGGCGATATTTTCGGTCAAAGCGCCGCGTTTCAGCAAATCCGTCATCACGGCTAAATCAGCTTTGCGTGTTTCCGCATCGAGCAAATACACCAACAGCATATGAAGCGTGATGTTCTTGAACATGAAATCATAAAAGGGCATTTCCGGCGTTTTGTTCAAGGCTGAGCCATAGGCCGCAATCGAGCCGCCTTCTGCCATCACCGCAGCAAGGGTTTGAGCATTGACGCCAAATTCAGCCTCAACCGCATGATCAATATTGCCGCAATGATCTTGGATCGCTTCCGCCAAACGGTCGCTTTTATAGTCCAACACCAAATCCGCCCCGGCTTTTTCTGCTGTTGCACGGCTGAGCGGCGAGGACGCGGTGGCGATGATGGTTTCCGCCCCAAGGCCGCGCGCCACCTCGATGCAATAGCGGCCAACCACGCCGCCGCCGCTTGAGATTAACACGCGCTTGCCTGCGATAGATTTAGCGCGGGTCATGGCGTGCACCGCGGTCATGGCGGGAATCCCAAGGCAAGCGCCATGGCTCATGCTGGTGTGTTCAGGCAAAGATTCAACTTGACCGGCAGGGATGGTGATGGCTTCGGCGGCGGTGCCAAAAGCACGCTTAAACCCTGCGTTGAAAACGAACACCCGGTCGCCAATGCTGAAATCAGCAACGCCTTCGCCCAGCGCTTCAATCACGCCCGCGCCATCGGAATGCGGAATCACTTCGTCAAATGGCATGGTCATCCCACCCAAACTAAGACCGGCGCGCATTTTCACATCGCTCGGGTTGATGCCGGAATAATGCAAGCGGATCATCACTTCCCCTGGACGCGGGGAAGGTGTCTCAATCTCGCGTATTTCAAGGACATCACGGGCGGAACCCTTCGCGCGGTAAGAGGCTATTTTCATGGAAGGCCACCCTTTCTGGCATTGGTGATTTGTGATCATCGTTGCTTCTTTACTCAACATCACCATCTGGACTTGCGCAAGAGGGAAATTTGAGCAAGACTTTCTCATCGTGTTAGGGAGCGTGAAATGGAAGAAGTGTTTTCAAGACGGAAGATTGTTAACGCTGAGGAACTCAAATATTTGAATGAGCGTTCTGATGGGCGTGGCTGGGCGCAATTGCTGAGTCATCTGGGTTTCATCGCTATTTTAGGCTACGCGCATTATCTGGTGATGGGCACATGGTGGGTGCTGCTCACGGGCTTTTGCCTTGGGGTGTCCTTAAACTTCCTTTATGCAGCGCAGCATGAATTGTCGCATTGGACGGTGTTCAAAACCAAAGGCTTGAACGAATTTTGGGGACGAGTGATCGGTTTTCTGATGCTTTTCCCGCGTGACTTTGATTTGATTATGCATTACTCGCATCACCGCTTTACTCAAAATTGGGATAAAGATGGCGAATTGGTGCGTGAACCTTATACCCTCACAACATTCTTATTGTGGATGTTGTCAATTACCTATTGGCGGAATCGTATTCTTGGAATTGTTCGCCGCGCCCGAGGCGTGATTATTGAGCCTTATATCCATTCTAGTGAAGAATCTAAAGTTATTCGCGAATCACGCTTGCATCTTCTGGGGTATGGGGTGATCGCGGCGGTATCTATTTATCTGGAAAGTTGGGCCGCCATGACCTTTTGGATTGTTCCGCTATTGCTGACCAAGCCCGTCCATCAATTGCAGAATACGATTGAGCATCTCGGCCTCGCCCATAGCAATGATATTTTGAACAACACGCGGTCGACTCGCACCAATGCTTTCATGCGCTGGATGTGCTGGCAAATGCCGTATCATACCGCGCATCATAGTTTTCCTTCGGTGCCTTTTTGGAAATTGCGGGAACTCAACGACAAGATTGAAAACACTTGCGGTGAAGTGCATCGCATGGGTTGGATCGAGTTTCAGATTGAAGCCTTCAAGCGATTGATGGCCAAAGATGAAGGCGCATACCCGATGGATGAAGTCTGGATTGTGCCGGTCAAAGGCGGTCGCCGCGTTAAGGTTGAAGCCTAGCCATGACGCGCCGACTTCAGGTTTATACCTCGCTTTGGTCCATGATGCCCCATGACCCGTCGGGTGTGGTGCTGTCTTATGAAGAAATTTGTGAGAAAGTCGCGGGGGCTGGTTATGATGGCATGGCGCTTGATCTCGGTGCTGGTGATGTGGCGCAGGCGCGTGAAGTCCAGCCGATCATGGCACGCCATGGTTTGACGCCGTTAATCGTTGCTTTTCCTAAAACCGTCGAAAGCCTTCGTGAGACCTTGATCATGGCCAAAGATTTTGGCGCACCTTTTGTCGATGTGATTGGCCAAGTAATGCCGATTTCAGTCGATGGCATGATCCCTGTGATCCGCCGGTGGATGGATATGGCCGATGACATTGGGATGCCGGTGCAATTTGAAACCCACCGCAATTGCATCACCAATGATTTGTTCACCACGCTAAGTTTGTTGGATGCTATTCCAGAAATGCGGCTGTGTTCAGACTTGTCGCATTACGTAGTCGACCGTGAGTTCAAATTGCCGTTGCAATACCATGAACAAGCCATGATCAGCCGTATTCTTGACCGTGCTGATAGTTTTCAAGGTCGGGTGGCGAGCCGTCAGCAAATCCAATTGCAGTTGGATTTTCCGCAACATCAAAAATGGGTGGAATTGTTCAAAGGTTGGTGGCGTGAAGGATTTGAGCGTTGGCTGGCGCAACATGATGATGGCGATTGCCTTTTCCTTTGCGAGTTGGGCCCGCCTGAATACGCCATGACCGATCGGAATGGTGTTGAAATGTCAAACCGTTGGGAGGAAGCCTTGATCATCAAAGGTTGGATCGAAGGCATGTGGAATGAATTAAATCATTAGGCCCCCATTGGTTCATTTATCGTTAAAAATTAAAGTCATTTTGGAGCAAAGATCAGATGTGCGGCATCGTAGGACTGTTTATAAAAGATAAATCGCTTGAACCCCAACTTGGCGCTCTTCTTGAAGATATGCTGATCAAGATGTCCGACAGAGGGCCGGATAGCGCGGGCATTGCCGTCTATAACACCGGAAGCGACGGTCTGACCAAGATCACCCTTCAATCGCATCAGCCCGAAAAAGATTTCTCGCGCTTGTCACAATCTCTTGACGCCGCCGGTGTTGATTTCAAGATTCAAATTAAAGATACGCATGCCGTTGTTCAAATTCAGATGGGGGCAGAAGCAAAATTGCATCATCTTCTAGCGACAGAACTCGATGGAATAAGGGTAATGAGCCGCGGGGAAAATATTGAGATATATAAGGAAGTGGGACGCCCCTCTGCGGTCGCATCACGCTTTGGTCTTTCCAGCATGGGAGGCACTCATGGAATAGGCCATACCCGGATGGCGACGGAATCCGCTGTGACCACCATGGGGGCGCATCCGTTTTCCACTGGTGCAGATCAATGTCTTGTCCATAACGGCTCGCTGTCCAATCACAACAGCCTTCGGCGTAAATTAAGGCATCAGGGCATGAGTTTTGAAACCGATAACGACACGGAAGTCGCGGCCAGTTATCTCACCTATCAAATGCAGGAAGGCGCAAGCCTTGGGGAAGCGCTGGAAAAAAGCCTGTCTGATCTTGATGGGTTTTATACATTCGTGGTTGGCACGAAGGATGGCTTTGGTGTTCTGCGGGATCCCATTGCTTGCAAACCGGCTGTCATGGCTGAAACCGAGCGATATGTCGCTTTTGGCTCTGAATATAGAGCATTGGTGAATTTGCCAGACATCGGAAAGGCTCGGGTATGGGAGCCGGAACCTGCAACGGTCTATTTTTGGAAACATTAAGATGCAGCATTTTGATCTTGAAGCCGAAGGGCTACGCAAACTTAACCAAACCCTGCATGCGCTAGGCGATGACACCAATCAGAAAACCTGGGAGGTGATCAATCCGCGCGGCAGTCATGCCATCGCCGTTGGTCTTGACGCCCCCATTGAGGTGACGATCAAGGGGTCAACGGGGTATTATTGCGGCGGGATGAATAAACAAGCGACCATCATCGTTGATGGTTCTGCGGGTCCCGGTGTTGCCGAAAACATGATGTCTGGAAAGGTTGTCGTCGAAGGTGATGCCAGCCAGTACGCAGGCGCAACAGGGCGGGGCGGTCTATTGGTGATCAAAGGAAACGCCGCGTCTCGATGTGGGATTTCCATGAAAGGGATTAATATTGTGGTTCAAGGAAATATTGGCCATATGTCGGCTTTCATGGCGCAGAAAGGCAATTTGGTTGTCCTTGGCGACGCTGGTGAAGCCCTTGGCGATTCCCTTTATGAAGCGCAAATTTTTGTTCGCGGGTCGGTCAAAAGTCTTGGCGCTGACTGCATAGAAAAAGAAATGCGACCAGAGCATTTGGAACTCCTAACCACGCTTTTTGCGGAAGCCGGGGTAGAGGCTAAGCCTGAGGAATTTAAGCGCTACGGGTCTGCCCGCAAACTTTATCATTTCGATATCGACAACGCTGATAGTTATTGAGAGATGCACCATGGATGATGCAAGAAAAAAGGCAATTCCTTCGACCGAGCCGATTAAATCCGCGACGTTCACCGATCCTATCAATGCTGAGATCAGGCGAGCCGCCGCGACGGGCATTTATGATATTCGCGGTGGTGGCGCAAAGCGCAAACTCCCCCATTTTGATGATCTGCTCTTTCTTGGCGCGTCGATCTCACGTTATCCCCTTGAAGGGTACCGTGAAAAATGCGCAACGAACGTCACCCTTGGCACAAGATTCGCCAAGACTCCCATCGAACTGGATATTCCCATCACTATTGCTGGGATGAGTTTTGGCGCGCTTTCGGGGGCGGCTAAGGAAGCGCTTGGTCGCGGCGCAACCATGGCCGGAACATCCACGACCACAGGCGATGGCGGCATGACTGAAGAAGAACGTGGGCATTCCAAACTGCTTGTTTATCAGTATTTGCCCTCACGATATGGCATGAACCCTGATGATTTGCGCCGTGCTGACGCGATTGAAGTGGTGGTGGGGCAAGGGGCAAAACCTGGTGGCGGCGGTATGCTCTTGGGGCAGAAGATCAGCGACCGTGTTGCGGGTATGCGTGATCTTCCCGCCGGTATTGATCAGCGTTCCGCTTGCCGTCATCCTGATTGGACGGGGCCTGATGATCTTGAGATTAAGATTTTGGAAATACGTGAGATCACCAATTGGGAAAAGCCCATCTATGTCAAAATTGGTGGTGCGCGCCCGTATTTTGACACCACGCTTGCGGTCAAGGCTGGGGCTGATGTCGTTGTTATTGACGGGATGCAGGGCGGAACCGCTGCAACCCAAGATGTTTTCATTGAGCATGTGGGGCAGCCAACCCTTGCTTGCATTCGCCCTGCGGTAAAGGCTTTGCAGGATTTGGATATGCACCGCGAAGTTCAATTGATTGTCTCTGGCGGGATTAGGACAGGGGCAGATGTTGCCAAAGCGTTGGCGTTAGGGGCGGATGCGGTTTCGATCGGCAGCGCGGCGCTGATTGCCCTTGGGGATAATAACCCTGTTTGGGAAGAGGAATATAAAAAGTTAGGCACAACCGCAGGGGCTTATGACGACTGGCATGAGGGACGTGACCCGGCTGGGATCACCACTCAAGACCCTGAACTTATGTCACGGCTTGATCCTATTGCAGGGGGTAGGCGTTTGCGCAATTATCTTAAGGTGATGACGCTGGAAGCACAGACCATTGCTAGAGCTTGCGGCAAGAGCCACGTGAATAATCTGGAACCAGAAGACCTTTGCGCTCTTACCATTGAAGCCTCGGCCATGGCTGGGGTGCCGCTTGCTGGAACCAACTGGATACCCGGGCAAGGAAACTTTTAGAAGTCAGAATAATTCTTATCACCGGACGGATAACGAGCCGGATGTGAAAGCAAATTAAACATGGAGGAAAGATAAAGATGAGTATTAATCTTGCGGATTTTGCCCGGGAGAAGGGCATTAAATATTTTATGATTTCCTTTACTGATCTCTTTGGTGGGCAGCGCGCCAAACTTGTTCCGGCGCAAGCCATTGCCGATATGCAGGAGGAAGGCGCTGGATTTGCTGGGTTTGCGACTTGGCTTGACATGACCCCAGCGCATCCTGACATGCTGGCGGTGCCTGATCCCGCATCGGTGATACAACTGCCGTGGAAGCCTGATGTTGCTTGGGTCGCCGCGAATTGCGTCATGGACGGCAAAAAGGTTGAACAAGCCCCGCGTAATGTGTTGAGCAAACTTATTGATGAAGCGGCCAGCGAAGGGCTTAGGGTGAAGACTGGCGTTGAGGCCGAATTCTTTCTGCTGACACCAGATGGCAACCAAATTTCCGATGAATTCGATACCAGCCCTAAACCATGCTACGATCAACAGGCGGTCATGCGCCGGTATGATGTCATTGCTGAAATTTGTGATTATATGCTCGCGCTTGGTTGGAAGCCTTATCAGAACGATCACGAAGATGCCAATGGCCAGTTTGAAATGAACTGGGAATATGATGACGTCATGAACACCGCTGATAAGCACAGTTTTTTCAAGTTCATGACCAAGTCTGTTGCTGAAAAGAATGGCTATCGGGCAACCTTTATGCCGAAACCTATCGAAGGCCTGACGGGCAATGGCTGTCATGTTCATATTTCTGTATGGGATAAAGACGGCAAATCAAATGCGTTTGCTGATGATGGCATGGAATTGGGGCTTTCAGAAAAAGGGCGTAATTTTCTGGGCGGTATTATGAAACATGCGAGTGCGCTTGCGGCGATCACCAACCCAACGGTGAACAGCTACAAGCGGATCAATGCCCCGCGGACCATATCAGGAGCAACATGGGCTCCAAACACCGTCACTTGGACCAGTAACAACCGCACGCATATGGTGCGCGTGCCTGGCCCTGGGCGGTTTGAACTTCGGCTGCCTGATGGCGCCGCTAATCCATACCTGTTGCAATCCATCATCATTGCTGCGGGGCTAGACGGTTTGCGCACAAAGGCTGACCCAGGAAAACGATATGATATTGATATGTATGCCGAAGGCCACAAGATTAAGGGCGCGCCAAAACTGCCGCTTAATCTGCTGGATGCCTTGCGCGCCTATGATAAAGACAAGGGCTTAAAAGCCGCCATGGGCGAGGAGTTTTCCGCCTCTTACCTGAAGTTAAAGATGCAAGAGTGGAATTCCTATGTGTCGCATTTCTCCAGTTGGGAGAAGGAAAACACCCTCGATATATAGCGGCTAGAGAGTGAGGCCGCCAGTTTAGGCGGTCAATCCTTGCGTTTTCTGTAAGCGCCTTGCGCCACACGATCAATGACCATCGCGCAGAACAGGATGGCTAATCCTCCGAGTAGCCCCTGACCTTTAGCGGCATATTGCAGGGCTTCGAGAATCAATGCCCCGAGGCCTTCCGCGCCGATCAGCGATGCGATCACCACCATGGAAAGGCTCATCAGGATTGTTTGGTTTATGCCTGTCATGATGGACGGCATGGCCAATGGCAATTCCACATTCCAGAGCAGTTGCCATCGCGAGCATCCAAAGGCGAGCGCGGCTTCTTTGGTGGTTTCAGGGACGCCGCGCATACCGAGAGCGGTTAGTCGTATCACGGGCGGCATCGCAAAGATGAGAGTTGCCAATACGCCGGGTGGTTTGCCGGTCCCAAAAAACGCAATGATTGGGATGAGGTAGACAAAGGCAGGCATGGTCTGCATGAAATCCAATACAGGTTCAGCCGTGCTATAGGCGCGCTGACTTTTCCCAAACCAAATGCCCAATGGGATTCCAAACAAGACACAAAGAAAGGCTCCAGTGCCAATCAGCGCAACGGTAATCATGGCGATTTCCCACAAGCCCATGAACGCAAGATAGGCCAGCGCGGCGGTGGTGAAGATGGCAACCCTCACCCCGGCCAGACGGAAGGCCGCGACGATGATCACAACCATCACCACCGGCCAAGGCGTGCCAATGAGCAGGATTTCGATGCTGTTAAGAACCGCCCTAATCATTTGAGTGATGCCATCAAAGACACCACCGAAACGATCCGCTAACCAGTCAAAACCTTGATCACCATAGGCGGAAAGAATGGTGAAATATTCCTTGCCGACGGGGAATTCGGTCATGGGCAACCGCTCGCCAAGAACGCCGCCGGTAAATGAAGCAAGGATTTCATCCGTTTTAACCACCGTAAAGCGGATCAACGTAAGGGGAATGATACAGATCACCAGCACAATGCCCCAGAGGCTTCCCTGAATGCTGATGCCAGATTGGATGGAGGGGTTTGACCGCCATTTTAGATATTGGCGTTCATAAGCATAATTTGCATAAAAACCTTCAAGTATTTTCACAAGCATGAACACTGCAATGCCCATCAACAAAACTGTGGTGGCCTGTGCCGCTGCGGCTTCCGCATCCAGAAGGGCTGTTTCGGCGGCTTTTTTAAGGTTTGTTGCGATCTTAAGTTTGCCTTCAGCGCCAGCGGCATCGCCTGCGGCCAGCAATTCTGCCGCTTGCGATTCACGTTTTGCGATATTGGCAATTAATCTGTCGTATCGTTCCAGTTTGTCCGCACCAAGTTCACCCCATAAGCCGCGGCCAATCTGAACCAAGGCAAACATTTCAAGCACGAGAAAGACCCAGAAAAATCCCCAGATGCCGCGCATCGCTCCCCATAACGGCCCAAAAACAGCCGCCATGCTGTTCCAAGAGAAGACGATGCCTTCTGCTTCCTGAATTCGTTTGAATTCCCGACTGTAAAAATCTGCGTTGCTATCCGCGAATTTATCAATCGAGGCGGCAAGGCTATTCTTGTCGACAGGTGCGGTCATGCTTTGCCTCCCTGTATCCCTTTAAGAAGGGTTGTCTTGTCAACAACACCGATCGCTTGGTCATGATCATCCACAATCACGATGGGTTGTTCGGTGGTTGCGGAAATATCAATCAAAGCATCAAGGCTGTCGGCATGGTTTGCACGAGGTGCTTTGGCCATATTTTGCCCAGATTGAGGTTTGAATTCTGCGATTGGTATCATAATCGAATGGGCGAAAACCAGTTTGAGTTTTGAAATGCCTTCGACAAAATCACGGACATAATCATCAACAGGCTGTGTAACAATTTCTTCCGGTGTTCCAATCTGAACAATGCGGCCATCTTTCATGATGGCAATACGATCGCCAATGCGGATGGCCTCATCAAGATCATGGGTAATAAAGACAGTTGTTTTATGAAGTTTCTGCGAAAGTTCCATAAACTGATCTTGAAGTTGACGGCGAATAAGTGGATCAAGGGCTGAAAACGGTTCATCCATGAGCAGAACATTTGGATCAGAGGCTAGCGCTCGGGCTAGGCCAACCCGTTGTTGCATGCCGCCGGATAATTCACTGGGGAAGCGGTCTTCAAAACCATCTAAGTTAACCATGCTGAGGCAACGTTGTGAGACTTCCCAACGCTTGGATTTAGACTCGCCTCTAATTTGCAAGGGGAAGGCGACATTGTCCCTGACCGTACGATGCGGAAGCAGAGCCATATGCTGAAAGACCATGCCAATGTCTCTTGCCCTCATTTCTCGGAGGTCAGCGTCATTGAGCGCAAGCATATCACGCCCAAGGACTTCAATGCTTCCTGCTGTCGGTTCAATTAATCTATTGAGGTGACGAACCATTGTTGATTTGCCGGAACCAGAAAGGCCCATGACACAGAAGACTTCGCCTTTGCGAACAGAAAAGGAACAATCAGCGATTCCAACAACGCATCCAAACTCATGCAAAACTTCATTTTTGGTGAGGTTGCGTTCTTTGATTGCCCGCATCGCTTCATCAGCATTATGGCCAAATATCTTCCAGACATTTTCCAGAACGATCATATCATCGGATGAAGTTGCATTCATGATTAAAGTCTCTCTGGTTTATCATCAACACTTGTCGGAAATAGGGCGCGTCAAAAATAAAAAATGTATTGATGGACTTTTTGAAAGAATGGCAGCGTTTATATTCACGCTGCCATTCGTGAGATTTAGGCGATTTACTTCAGCCAACTATCGACGGCATCACCGTTTTTGCTGACCCAATCTTTCGCAAAAACTGCAGGATCTTGCTTTTCAACAACAACCGCGTAGGTCATTTGTGAAATTGTATCCGTGTCGAACTTTGCGCTGCCAAGCAATTTGGCGGCTTGTGGGTGATTAGACTCTAGATTGGCGGCATAGTGAATATGCAGATAAGCCGTATCCCAAGCAACGCCTGCTTCTGAAACTTCAAGCCAATCCGCACCATCGGTGGGTTGCTTTACATTCCATTTGGCGGGGTCGTGTTTTGGTTCTTTCAGAATCACCAATTCATGAAGCGCAAACATATGATGCGGCGTGTAGCAGAAGAACACGATATTTTTGTTGCCGGAAACGGCAGCATCAACTTCAGCAAGCGCAAGTGATTCGTCCATTTCCTTGAGCTGCATGGTTTCATTATAGCCATAGGATTTTGCGCGAATCTTTTCGACGTTTGTAGAAGCCCAACCGGCGGCGCCAATCCAAATTTCGCCTCTGCCGTCACCGTCAGTGTCGAAATTCTTTGCCATATCTGGGTTAGAAAGTTCAGCCAATTCCTTGATGCCGGTCCGATCTGACGTGCCTTTGGTTACGCACATGGCCTGATCACCCGCAACACCATTGGGATTAATGCGAACAGTCTTATTATCTTTCACATACTTGTTATGGAGGTTTGTTTGATTGGGAAGCCAAACTTCAGGGTGGACATGCATGGAACCTGCATCCATGGCTTCAAAAACAACTGGATTCGTGCCGTTCTGCAGTTCAACTTCAAGGCCAAGGTTTTCTTCGATTGCCACTTTAAGGACATGCGCGGTCACTCGCACTGATGGCCAATTGGGAACCCCAATCACAACATCAGCTGCAAAAGCGACGGGCGCTAGAAGGGCAGAACAAACTGTCCCTGCCATAATATTCTTGGTTATTTTGCTAATCATATCAATCCTCCCTATATGATTTATCCGTCTATTCATCCATAAGTAGAAAAAATATGCAAGGCACAATTTTTTCGTTTTCTCAATCACTTAAGTTGGTGATGGCCTTATTTTTGATGCCTGTAATTGTCAAAAATTTTAAAACTTTGTCAAAAAAATTGCTTTTTCGGATTGTTTTTCATTTCAGAATCACAAAAGAGCAGAGAAGATCAGGTGAGGGTTTCATGCGGTGGTTATGCCCGCTTTCACCTGACAAAATTTAACTCGGAAATTCGGAGACAAGAATGTCCAATACCGTTGAAGTCGAACGCCACGGCCATGTGCTTGAAGTGAAGCTGAACAAGCCAAAAGTGAATGCAATTGATCATGAAATGAGCCGTGCTCTTGCTGAAGCTTTTGCTGAACTTAGAAAAGATAATGACCTTCGTGTTGGGATTATCACCGCTGAAGGCGATCGCATTTTTTCCGCAGGCTGGGATCTTAAGTCGCTGGATGCTGGTGAGGCGCAGCTCGACGAATGGTGGGATGATGGCGATTATGGGGAAGGCGGCTTCGCGGGGCTGACGGAAAACTGGTCGCTGAACAAGCCGGTGATTGGCGCGCTCAACGGCCTCGTCATTGGGGGCGGATTTGAAATTGCGCTTTCGTGCGATTTGCTTATCGCGGCTTCTCATGTTGAGTTTGCATTGCCGGAAATGCCACTTGGGATTATTCCAGATGCGGGAGCGATTCAGCGCCTTCCTCGACGTATTCCTCATAATATCGCCATGGAGATGCTGTTTCTTGGTCGGCGCATGAAAGCAGATGAAGCCGCGCATTACGGTCTCGTGAACAAGGTTGTGCCTTATGAGAATCTGATGGATGAGGCGAGAGAATGGGCGGGTCAATTGGCTTGGGCGGCGCCTCTTGCGATGCAGTCTATAAAGGAAGTCATCCGCCATATTGAGTGCAAGCCTATTGAACAGGCGTTTTCCAGTATGCGCAAAGACGATCTGCCCACCTATCGAGCGATGCTGAAATCAGAAGATGCCGCCGAGGGCATCAAAGCATTTGTTGAAAAACGTGAACCTGTTTTCAAAGGAAAATAACATGCGACCAGATCCACAACACGTCCGGGTCGTCACCAGCATAGGTGCCGGTCCAATTGGGGGAGGCTGGGCTGCTTTCTTTCTTGCAAGAGGGTATCAGGTTCGCGCTTACCTTCACAGCATGAAAGAAGAAAAGGCGTTCCGATCAATCCTTGATACGGCTTGGCCATGTCTTGTCGATCTTGGCCTTGCCGAAGGAGCCAGCCTCAGCAATTTGACGGTTACAGATAATCTGGAAGATGCCGTCGCTGGAACTGAATTTGTTCAGGAATCCGCGCCAGAACGCCTCGAGATCAAGCAAGAACTTTATGCCCAGTTGGGGGAAATTGTGCCGCCCGAGGTGGTGATCGCTTCCAGCACTTCGGGTCTGCCGATGTCGGATATTCAAGCGCGATGCTCCAGCCCTGAACGAACCGTGGTTGGGCATCCTTTCAACCCGCCATATCTATTGCCTTTGGTCGAAGTGGTTGGGGGGCGGCTGACCACCAGCGATGCCCTTGATTGGGTGATGGAGTTTTACCGCATCGCGGGCAAAGAGCCTTTGTTGCTCAAAAAGGAAATTCCAGGCTTTATTGCCACCCGACTGCAGGAAGCGCTTTGGCGCGAAGCCTTGCATATGGTCGCCAATGGCGAAGCCAGCCCCGAAGATATTGATCGGGCTTTGCGGTTTGGTCCTGCGCCGCGCATGGCGATACAAGGCCAGTGCATGGCTTTCCATGTGGCCTGTGGCGAAGGTGGCATGGCCACCAATCTTGATCAGTTTGGTCCGGCGCTTAAACTGCCTTGGACTCGCCTTGAAGCCCCAGAACTTACAACGGAACTGCGAAATGCTATGGTCGAGGGGTGTAACGCCATGGCAGGCGATCGTCATTTTGAGGATATGGCTGCAGAACGTGACCGTCGGATTGTAGCGGTCATTAAAGCCGCAAGGGGCGACGAAGATTAAAAATCTTGATGCTTGTTTGGGCAATCAAGGGTGAGACGGCAAATCTATTTCGTTTTGTCTTTGTGGAACCTATCGCTATGGGTGAAGTCATAGATTGTCCCAGGCCATGACGGGACAGTCTCTTCCTCTGGCCAAGCCAGACGATAAAGGCTTGGCTTGCGGCCAAATGTTTTGCTGAAACAGTGGGAAAAATAGGACATCGAATTAAACCCCGATGCGACTGAAATTTCCCTTATTTCCATATTCGTGCTGACCAGAAGCGTGCGGGCATATTGTAAGCGCAGGAGCCGGTAGAACTGAACGGTGGTGCATCCCATGTAACGCTTAAAGAGTCTTTCTAGTTTTCGTTGTGGGATTCCTATTTGTTCGCATAATTCAGGAATGGTGATGTTATCTTCGATCCGGCCTTCAAGAAGAAGGGTGGCTTTCTTGATGACGGGGTGAACATCAATGGCGGTGTTATTTTTGGCCGGACGTTGAGGCATATTTTCATGACCGCGGAAATGATGCAGCATTTGCTTTGCGACTTCATTGGCCAGATCATCATCGTGGGTTTCCGCGATATGGTGCAGCATCAGATCAATCCCTGCCATGCCGCCAGCGCAGGTTCTGATATTTCCGTCGATGGTAAACATCTGCTCAATGGCATGAACTTGGGGGAAAGTTTCAGCAAAGCCAGCAAAAAGAGACCAATGGGTGGTGGCTGTTTTGTTTGTGAGCAACCCCGCCCGGGCAAAGATATAGACCCCGATTTCAACCCCAACCATCACCTTGCCGTGACGCGCTTGGCTTCTTAACCAGTTTGTCAGTTTATCGTCAGAATATCTTTCTGCGCCCCAGCTGCCCAAGAGAATGATTGAGGATGCTAAATCAGCTTCGGCATCAAGGTCTTCACAGTCAATGGATATGCCATTGCTGGCCTGAGTTTTCCCTCCTGAAAGCGATGTTAACCGCCAGTTATAGATATTCGACGGCGCGATATAATTGGCGATACGGAGTGGCTCAATCATGGTTGCCAGCGTGGCCATATTGAAACGGGGCAGAAGAACAAACTGAATTCGTTCGGTTTTTGCGATTTTATCCGAAGAATCCGCCTTTACCATAAGATTAGCCCTTATACATCAAATCTATCCAAAAATTTGATCTATTGGCGAAAAATTTACAACTGAAAAAAACAGCGAGGTGAATGATTATAGTCGATAAAACTCTTAATTGTTGGAGAGGCTGATGAATTACGAAGTAATCCTTACCTGTGCGGTAACAGGCGCCGGGGATACAACCGGACGAAGCCCGCATGTTCCCGTAACACCTGAACAGATTGCCAATGCCGCGATTGAGGCGGCCAAGGCTGGGGCATCGGCGGCTCATATCCATGTCCGTGATCCCGAGACCGGCAAAGGGTCGCGTGATGTGGCGTTGTTCAAGGAAACGGTGGATCGCGTTCGTTCCAGTGATACGGATGTCGTGGTCAATTTGACGGCAGGCATGGGAGGAGACTGGGTGCCAAGTGATGACAACCCAGCGATATGTGGCCCGGGAACAGATATGATCGGCCCTGAAGAGCGCCTTGCCCATGTGATCGAAATCAAACCTGAAATCTGTAGTTTGGATTGCGGGACGATGAATTTTGGCAACGGAAATGAAATTTACATCTCAACGCCGCCATATTTACGCAAGATGGCAGAGATTGTTCAAAGCCTTGGGGTTAAACCTGAACTGGAAGTATTTGAACTCGGCCATATCCGCTTTGCAAAGCAGATGATTGCCGAAGGCTTGATTAATGAGCCGCCAATGTTCCAGATCTGCTTGGGGATTCCATGGGGGGCGGATCAGTCTGTCGACACAATGAAGGTGATGAAAGATGAATTGCCCGCGAACGCGTCTTGGGCATCGTTTGGAATATCGCGGATGCAAATGCCAATGGCGGCCGCTGCCGTGGCCATGGGCGGCAATGTGCGTGTTGGCCTTGAAGATAACATCTATCTTGACCGTGGGGTGTTGGCAACAAACGCACAATTGGTCGAACGGGCGGTTGAAATCATTGATCGGATGGGTGGGCGTGTGCTGACACCGGCGGAAGCCAGAGAAAAACTTGGCCTCATAAAGCAGGCTTAGGAGCATCACCATGCTAGATCATCTCAACCATGAAAACCAACTCTTAGCGGAAACCGTTCGCCGGTTCATGGAAGAAGAAATCTTCCCCCATGAAGAGCAGGTCGACAGAGACGCGCAAGTGCCGATTGAACTGGGTCGTCAGATTGAAGCGCGGTCAAAGGAAGTCGGGCTTTTTGCGGCAAACCTCCCGTCAGAGATTGGCGGAGGCGGGCTTGATTATGAGCAGATGGCAATTATTGAATATGAGTTTGGTAAGACGTCCCATGCTCTTCATTCATGGGTGGCTCGGCCTACGGAAATTTTATTGGCAACTGAAGGTGATCAACGCGAGCAATATCTTCTGCCCTGCGTCAAAGGCGATAAGCGTGAGCTCTTTGGGCTGAGCGAACCAGAAGCAGGTTCAGATATTATGTCCATGAAAACCAACGCCAAACGTGATGGCGCGGATTGGATTCTCAATGGCTCAAAGCATTTTATCTCAGGTCCAGTGATGCCGGATTTTGCGATTGTATTCGCCGTGACAGGCCATGATGAAACCGCCCATGGCAAGCGGCCAAGAATTACGGCTTTTCTGGTTGATGTGGGGATGAAAGGCTTTGATGTCAGCATTGGATACAATTGCACAAGTTATCGTGGCTATCTTAATTTCCGTCTGGATTTTAACGATGTGCGGCTCAGCGATGCGCATATCCTTGGCGAAGAGGGCAAAGGGCTTGACCTGTCGGGCAAGTGGCTTGGCATGGGGAGAATTTGGGTCGGCGCAACCTGCTGCGGCAAGGCTGATCGAATTTACCAAATGGCCTGCGATTGGGCGGCAAATCGGAAGCAGTTTAATCAGCCCATCGGCAGGTTTCAGGCAACAGGTTTCAAACTTGCCGATATGGCGGTGGGGCTTCGTGCCGGTAAACTGCTGGTCAAGGACGCCATCGAAAAGGCTAATGCCGGCGTGATGTCGGATAGCGATGCCGCCATGGTTAAACTCTATTGTTCGGAAATGCTTTGCAAGACAGCCGATGATACGGTGCAGATTTTTGGCGGGATGGGGCTGATGGAAGAAATGCCGATCCACCGTCTTTGGCGAGATTCCCGTCTTGAGCGGATTTGGGATGGAACGTCAGAAATTCAGCGTCATATCATTACCCGTTCTATTCTTCGCCCGCTGGGAGCATGAGCGAGTCCCGCGCCCATAACCTGCTAAGGCTGCTTCGTCCCCGGCATATTGCGGTTCTTGGGGGGCGTGATGCTGAGGTGGTTGCCGGAGAATGCAAACGGATTGGATATGATGGTCCGTTTTGGCCGGTGAATCCTAAACGTGAGAGCATCGGCGGCTTTCCTTGTTTCAAGAGTATCGAAGATTTGCCCGAAGCCCCCGATGCCGTCTTTGTGGCGGTTCCGAGGGAGCAGGCGATCGCAAGCCTAAGAACATTAAACCAAATGGGAGCAGGCGGAGCGGTCTGTTACACGGCAGGCTTTGGTGAAATTGGTGATGACGGAGCCGCCTATGAAACCGAATTGATCCAAGCGGCGGGGGATATGGCGCTGGTCGGCCCTAACTGTTATGGCGTGATCAATTACCGCGATAAGGTCGCGCTTTGGCCTTTTGCCCATGGCGGCAAGTTTACGGGTCGCGGGGCGGCGATCATCACCCAGAGTGGGATGTTATCCTCGGATTTGACCATGGCTCAGCGGTCTCTTCCTATGAGTTATATGGTGTCGCTGGGCAATCAGGCGGTGCTTAAGATAGATGATTTCATCGACTGTTTTGCAGAGATGCCGGAAGTCAGTGCCATCGGCTTGCATGTGGAGGGGATCCGAGACAGCAGGCTTTTTGAGGCCGCGGCGTTGAAAGCCCTTGAAAACAACATTCCTATCGTTGCGCTGAAAACAGGCACGTCTCGGATTGGAAGTGAACTTACCATCAGCCATACGGGGTCACTGTCGGGAACGGATGAGGTTTATGATGCGTTGTTTGATCGGCTTGGGATCATCCGAGTGGATGAGCCGTCTCTCCTGCTTGAAACCCTTAAATTCATCACGGTAAGCGGCATCCCTTCTGGTGCGGCTCTTGCGGGTCTCGCTTGTTCTGGTGGCGGTGCCACGATGCTGGCGGATAATGCTGAAAAACTAGGCCTAGAATTGCCGCGTCCAAGCGTTGCCGCTGGTAAAAGGTTGCGGGAGATGTTGCCGCTTACCGCCACGGTTTCAAACCCGCTGGACTACACCACCCCGATCTGGGGCATGCCGGAGAAGACCGAGCCGGTGTTCAGCGCCATGTTTGATGACGGATATGATGTAACGGTGATTGTTCAAGATTATCCGGCGGCAGGGCTGGATGAAAGCAAGCCATATTACCGCAATGATTCCATCAGTTTTCTCAATGCCGCAAAGACGCATGGCATCCCGGGCGCGGTGTGCAGCACGATTGCAGAGAATCTGGATGTCGAAACCCGGGATTTTCTGATTGAACATGGGATCGCGCCGATGCAGGGGATTGGCGATTGCGTCAAATCCATCGCCTCTGCGGTTAAATATGGTAAGCGAAGGCAGGAAATCCTAGCATCGCCCCCACCGCCGCTTCATCTTGCGTCTCGGCAAGATAACGCCAAGGCTGTATCGCTTGATGAAGTTGAAGCCAAAAAAATGCTGTCGGCGGCAGGCGTTGCTATCCCTGAAAACCTCTTTACTGAAGGTGATTTGCCGCTAGAACTTCCCCATGCGCTGGGCTATCCCCTTGCCGTCAAAATGGTCAGCCCCGACCTTCCCCATAAATCGGAGATGGGCGCGGTTGTTTTGAACATCACGGATCGCGAGATGCTGGAGCGATCTGTTCAGCGCATCAAGGAAGACGTCAGCCGCCTTGCCCCCAAGGCGAGGCAAAAAGGGTTTCTGATCGAAAAAATGGTCTCTGGCGTGGTGGCGGAACTCATGGTCAGCCTCCGGCGTGATCCTATTTTTGGGATTCTGCTTACCATCGCGAGCGGCGGCGTGCTTGTGGAAATTCTTGAAGAAGCGACAACGCTTATCCTTCCGGCTGGCCGAGAGGAAATTGACCGCGCCATCCGCAGTCTCACGGTCAGCCGCATCATCGACGGTTATCGCGGGGCTACAGCCGGTGATCGCGCCGCTATCATAACCGCCATCCATGATCTCGCTGAAATGATTATGGTTGATGAGAGGATTGACCTGATTGAGATCAATCCTCTCTTTATTCTGGAAGATGGGGTTGTTGCTGTTGATGCGGTGATAACCCTCAACGATTAGCGCATCACAAAGGGATTAGCCATGGGTTCATCAGAAATATTGATCCATGCTGTTTTGGGTCTGGTGTAATCGTAAATAGCCTGCATACCGCTTTCGCGGCCATAGCCAGATTCTTTGAAGCCACCGAATTCAGCGATGGGTGAAACAACACGGTAAGTGTTCACCCAAACGATGCCCGCCCGCAATGATTTTGTCATTCGGAGCGCGCGGGCGCTGTCTTTGGTAAAGACTCCCGCCGCCAAGCCAAATTTACTGTCATTGGCAAGGGTGGTGACTTGATCTTCTTCGTCAAAGCGCAACACGCTTAGCACCGGGCCAAACAATTCGGTATCCACAATGGTCATGTCTTGGCGAGGGCATTCGATGATGGTGGGTTCATAATACCAGCCGGCATTCGGCATCTTAGGACGCTTGCCGCCGGTCAGCACGGTTCCGCCTTCTTCTTGCGCCAGTTTGACTTGCCGTTCGATATGATCGATCTGCGCGCTGGTGGCAAGCGGGCCCATCTGTGTGTCTTCTTCAAGAGGATCGCCGATGCGAATTTGCTTTGCTTGTGTCAGCATCCGGTCAAGAAATTCATCAGCGATGCTGTTGTGCAAATACAGCCTTGAGCCAGCAACACAGCTCTGTCCGCTTGCGCCAAAAATACCGGCGATTGATCCATTCACGGCGCTTTCGATATTGGCATCACCAAAAACGATGAAGGGTGATTTGCCGCCCAATTCAAGCGATACTTGAGCAAAATTCTCTGCGGAATTGCGCACCACATGTTTTGCCGCGCTGGTGCCGCCGGTAAAACTGATCCGCTGAACCAGCGGGTGAGAGGTCAGCACCTTACCGCAAGGGTCAGCATGGCCAGTGACAATATTCACCACGCCTTTCGGAAAGCCAGCCTCCTCAATAATTTTACCAAATTCAAGCATGGCGGCTGACGCGTGTTCGGATGCTTTCAGCACCACCGTATTGCCTGCGGCAAGTGCGGGGCCAATCTTCACGGCAACAAGAAACAATTGTGAATTCCAAGGCACGACCGCGGCCACAACCCCAAGTGGTTCTCGGAGGGTCATGGTCAGCATATCAGGCTTGTCGATGGGCAAGGTTTGGCCGCTGATCTTGTCGGCACATCCAGCATAAAAATGAAAAAACTCTGCGATATATTTGGCCTGCCATCGTGTTTCTTTGAGCATTTTACCGGTGTCTATTGTCTCAATACGGCCAAGATGTTCGGATTTCTGGTCAAGAAGTTCGGCAAGGCGGCGCAAATATTTTCCTCGGGCGGTCGGGGTTAGGCTTGCCCATTCGCCGGATGTGAACGCTTGATGGGCTGTTTCAACCGCGCGATTAATGTCATCTGCGGTTGCTTCGGGCACCGTACACCATGGCTGTTCCGTTGCCGGGTTAATGCTCTCAAAACGTTTGCCATCGCTTGAGTCCATCCATTCGCCATTGATGAACATTTTATAATCAATGAGGTCTGACATTTGGTGTTCCTTCCATCCGGTTTCATTCATGCATGATCACACATGTCTGATGTTAAGCCTAGGATGTTACACGCGCAGAGACTTAAAATTTTAGTCATCTTATGCCGAAAAATTGCAAATGCACGGCTTCAGAGTAGATCAGCCTAAACAGTGAACGATCAAGAGAAGGGCAAATTATGGTCAAGACGGTCATCGGCGAGCCACTTGTTATTAATGGGCGGAAACTATCGCTTTCGCGAGCGGTTCGAGCCGGCGATTTTGTTTATCTCACGGGTCAGGTGCCGATGAAGGATGGTCAGGTCATGACCGATGGATCGATTGAAGATCAGACCCGTGCAGTTCTTGAGGATATCAAGGCAACGCTTGCGCTGGCCAATTGCGAGATGGCAGACGTCGTTAAAGCCATGGTTTGGCTGACCTCACGCGATGATTTTCCGGGGTTTAATTCAGTCTATGCAGAATATTTCCCTGAGGAACCGCCGGCGCGTTCTGCGGTGATCAGCGATCTGCTTGTAGACGTTAAGGTTGAAGTTGAAGTGGTGGCATGGAAATCGGAAAACAATTGATGGCATTCAAGGCAAGCAAAGCAAAAGATGGCACGTCATGCCGTCTTTATGATAGCGGCAAAACAGGGATGCCTGTTCTCCTCATCCATGGCCTTGGGCTTAATCAGGATATGTGGGCCGCCCAGATTGATGCCCTTGCTGAATATGGGCCGGTGATCACTTATGACCTATACGGGCATGGCGCGTCACCACCCCCGCCTGAAACCCCATCTCTAAGCCTTTTTGCGGATCAGGCCATAAAGGTTGCGGATGAGTTTGGTTATCCACGCATCATTGTTGCAGGATTTTCTTTGGGCGGGATGATCGCTCGGCGGATCGCCATGGATGCGCCGGAAAAACTTTCAGGGCTTGCGGTGTTGCACTCCCCCCATCAACGAACAATCAACGAACATAACGCCATCCAGCAGAGAGTCTATCAAGCCGAAGAACACGGCCCTCAAGCAACGGTTGATGCCGCCATTGAACGATGGTTCACCGAAGATTTTCGCACCAAAGCCCCCGCGGTCATGGGTCAGGTCAAAAATTGGGTGATGGCGAATGACCGCGCCATATACCCGCCCATTTATCAAGTGCTCGTTGACGGGGTGGATGAGTTAATTTCGCCAACGCCGCCAATCGCCATGCCGACGCTGGTCATGACCGGGGATGAAGATTTTGGCAATCACCCGGCCATGAGCGCCGCCATTGCTGGTGAAATTAAAGGGGCAGAGTTGGTTGTTCTTAAAGGATTGAGGCATATGGCCATGATGGAAGCGCCGGAGATTTTCAACGATCACCTCGTAAGGTTTATCGCCCCTCTCGCAAAAAGTGATGGGCATGCTTGACGGTAAAGTTAGTAACTAAACTTAGCATTTAGGGAAGAAGGACATGGAACTGATTATTCGGAAAATTGTAACCTATAAAGAGATCGTGCTTGTTGACGGGGAAAAAGAATCGTCACCGCCGCTTGAAATTTTCGGGGCGGCAGCGGTTGTTCGCAATCCTTGGGCTGGGCGCGGATATGTTGAAGACTTGATGCCGGAAATAAAAATGTTTGGTCCTATTTTGGGAGAAAAGTTAACCGAAGAAATGCTCAATCTTGCGGGTGGTTCTGGTGAGAATATTGAAGCTTTTGGCAAAGCATCAATGTCTGGAATTGACGGTGAACTTGAACATGGCTCGGCTTTGATTCACACGCTTCATTTCGGCAATTTTTTCCGAAAGGCTGTTGGCGGAAAATCGTATCTTGGCTTTACCAACACGCGTGGCCCAGCAAACACCCAAATTAATATCCCTCTTATGGACAAAAATGATAGTGGGCGTCGATCCCATTATCTGACGGTGCAAATGCATATTGCTGATGCGCCGGCAGGCAATGAGTTGATCGCAGCCTTTGGCGGCGCAACACGAGGCCGACCCCATCACCGCATTGGTGACCGATATTCTGATCTCGCCTCAATAGGGGCTGATCTGGATAACCCTGCTAGCGTCTAACGGAGAAAGCATGTCTAGCATTCATCATCATGACAACGACCAACCCACAAAGGAGGATTTGAAAACTTAGGAATTTGAAATCTTAGGCGGTCTATGTTCATAAAAAACTTGCAAAGTTTTGTGTTTAGAACATAGGCTATATAAAGGGTAATTTATAAAGGGAGGATAAATTGGAAAAATCCAAAAATTGCCAAAAATACAAAATTTCTGCGGAGATTGCTGATAAGGAAAGTCAGATCAAAGCAGATAATCTTCAGGCCAGTTATGCCTCAGGTAAAATTGGGCGCCGTGGTTTTATGACAGGAGCGCTGGCTCTTGGTGTATCACTTACCGGTGCATCAACGGTTGTTAAAGAAGTGCTTGCCGCCACACCAAAAGCAGGTGGACGTCTAAGACTTGGGATTACCGGTGGTGCCACCAGCGATGTGCTGGATCCAGGCCAGATTCTTGATGCATACATGATCAACGTGTCTATGGGTCAGGTTCGACCAAACATGACAAAGATCATGCCAAATGGTGCTGTGCAAGGTGACCTTGTTGAGAGTTGGGAGCCTTCAAATGGTGCCAAGACATGGAAATTTAATGTTCGTCAGGGCGTAGAATTCCATAATGGTAAGACGCTTGATTCAACCGACATTGTGGATTCAATTCGCCACCATATGGGTCCTGATTCAAAATCAGGCGGCAGTGGTGTTGTGTCTGGGATTAAAGAAATCCGTGCTGATGGTAAGAATGGTGTCATCATTGAATTGAATGAAGGTAATGGTGACCTTCCAATTCTTCTGTCAGATTATCACCTCAACATTTGCCCTTCAAACGGTGACGAAACCATTGACTGGCAGTCTGGTGTAGGTGCTGGTGCTTATGTTCTTGCTGAGCATGAGCCAGGTGTGCGGACTCTAACCAAGAAGTTTGCAAACTACTGGAACACCGGCAATGATTCCTACTTTGACGAAATTGAAACCTTGGGCATCAATGATCCAACAGCTCGTATGTCAGCACTTTCGACAGGCGCGGTTGATGCGATCAACAACGTTCCAGCGAAGACAGCAAAGCGTCTTGGCAATATGCCTAACGTGAAGACGCTGATTTCGACGGGGAATAAACAAGCAACAATGCCAATGCTTTGTGACGCGGACCCATACACCAATCAAAACGTTCGCAATGCCATGAAGCATATTGTTAACCGTCAAGAACTTCTGGACAAAATCTTCTTTGGTTATGGACAGTTAGGGAATGACAGCCCTGTTGGTCCTGCTAACTACTTCCGCGCCACGGAAGATGAATTGCCTCAGCGTGAGTATGATCCGGAAAAAGCAAAGTTCTACCTGAAAGAGGCTGGGCTGAGCAGTTTGTCGGTGCAGTTCCATGCTGCTGATACCGGTTTCGCTGGTGCTGTTGATGCCGGCGCGCTGATGCGTGAATCGGCAAGAGCGGCAGGCATTGACATTGAAGTTGTTCGTGAGCCGAATGACGGATATTGGTCAAACGTCTGGATGGTCAAGCCATGGTCAGCTTGTTACTGGAGTGGCCGCCCAACCGAAGATTGGGTCTTCTCTCAGATTTATTACTCAAAAGCTGATTGGAATGACACGCATTGGAATAATTCATCCTTTGACAAACTCCTTGTTGAGGCTCGTTCTGAAACAGATGAAGCCAAGCGTCGTGAAAAATATGTTGAAATGCAGCGTATTGTTCACACCGATGGCGGCTTGATCCTCCCTGTATTCTTGAGTGAGATCATGGGTTACCGTTCTTCCGTGGGTGTTCCTGGACAAGTTGCGAATAACTGGGAACTTGACGGTCATCTTTGTTCTAGACGTTGGTGGTCTGCTTAAGCCATCGGCTCGAAAAAAATCTATTGGAAAGCCATTTTTATGGCTTTCCATTTTCTAAATTGTTATCTTTTCCGCGCATTCCTATTTAATTGATTTCATTATCTTTAATTGATGGATAAACATATTAGATGAACAATCTACTGATCATGATCGTTAAGCGGCTCGCACTCGGTGTTCTTACGCTGATTATGTTGTCATTGCTTATTTTCCTGTCTGTGGAGGCTTTGCCGGGAGACCTTGCTCAAGAGATCCTCGGGCAACAAGCAACGCCTGAAACGGTGGCGGCAATTAGGCGCGAACTTGGTTTAGACTTACCGGCGCATATCCGATATTTGAATTGGCTTGGAGGGATTCTTCAAGGTGATTTTGGAAATTCCCTCGCCTTACGAAAACCAATTATTGGGTTGATCGCGCCGCGCCTTGAAAACACATTATTTTTGACATTGTACACGGCATGCATTGCGGTGCCGCTTTCGCTTATACTTGGCATGCTCGCCTCGCTTTTCCGCAATGGATATTTTGATAGAATTTCAAACGCGTCTGCTTTGGCGTCGATATCCATGCCGGAATTTTTTGTCGGCTATATCCTGATCTATCTTTTGGCGTTAACGGGGTATTTCCCATCCATGGCAAATATCAATGCCAATACGCCATTGTTAGAAAAACTCTATATTTGTTTTTTGCCTGCCCTGACCCTAACGCTTGTGGTGACGGCGCATATGATGCGAATGACGCGTGCGGCAATTATCAATATTCTTGCTCTTCCTTATATTGAGATGGCGCATCTGAAAGGCGTCAAGCCTGCCCGAATTATCACTTGGCATGCGTTGCCGAATGCCATTGCGCCTATCGTAAATGTGGTTGCCCTTAATCTTGCCTATCTGATTACGGGTGTTGTTATTGTTGAAATTGTTTTTGTGTTTCCCGGGCTTGGGCAACTGATGGTTGACGGCGTGAAATTCAGGGATATTCCCGTTGTGCAAGCAACGTCACTTGTTTTTGCGTCTGCTTATGTCGGGCTCAATCTTCTCGCGGATATTATTTCTACGATATCCAACCCCCGCCTCATGCAGCAACGATAATAGGAGAAAGAAGATGGTTATTCTAAATTTTCTTCTCTGGGTTTTGGTTACTGTTTGTGCGGCGCTGGGCGTAGGGTATTTGTTTCGTGAAATTCTGGTGCGATTGGTGGGAAGAAATCTTGCTAAAATTCTTCGGACGCTTCCTCTGACGGCCAGCCTCGGCATATTTGTTATTTTTGTTTATATCACTTGCGCTATTTTTGCGCCGATTATTGCCCCTTATGGGGAATCGGATATCCTTGCCGGTTCTTTTGAGCCTTGGTCATCCACCTATTGGCTTGGCACGGATAATCTGGGGCGTGATGTTTTCAGCCGCTTGATTTACGGCGCTCGCAATACAGTGGGGATTGCTTTTCTTGTCACGTCGCTAGCCTTCCTTATCGGCACCCTTCTGGGCATTTATGCCGCGCTGAAATCAGGGATTGTCGATCAGACCTTGAGCCGCATTGTTGATGTTCTTATGGCAATACCGTCACTGATTTTTTCGCTGTTGATGCTGACAATATTTGGCACATCGGCGTTAAGCCTTATTCTGGTTATTGCAACCATTGATTCAACCCGGGTATTCCGAATAGCACGTGCCGTTGCGCTTAATATTGTTCAATTGGACTATATCGAAGCCGCGAAATTAAGAGGCGAAAATTCATTTTTCTTAATCAGGCGTGAGATTCTCCCCAATGCGATGGCGCCGCTTGCCGCCGAATTTGGGTTGAGATTCTGCTTCGTCTTTCTCATGATTTCTGCGCTTTCCTTTATGGGTTTAGGGTTGCAACCGCCGACCGCTGACTGGGGGTCTATGGTTCGTGACAATGCCGAACTTATCAGTTTTGGCGATATTACTCCGCTTATTCCCGCGGGCGCGATCGCCTTCTTAACGATTGCAGTGAATTTTGTCGTTGATTGGCTTTTGCATCGCGCAAGTGGACTTAAGGAATAGTTGATACATGAACGGTCAAAACACTCCAACATCCAAGAAACCAGAACCTTTATTGAAGATGCGGAATGTATCAATCAAGGGGCGCAGTGATGAAGATTGGATTGATATTGTAAATTCGGTCGATTTGGATCTTAATCGCGGCGAAGTGCTGGGTTTGATCGGGGAATCGGGCGCTGGGAAATCAACGCTTGGTCTTGCTGCGATGGGGTTTACCCGCGATGGGTGCAAGATTACAGAAGGGTCGATTGTCTTTGATGGCATTGATCTGCTCTCGCAGAGCAAAGATCAGTTGCGGCATTTGCGTGGCCGTCGGATTGCTTATGTCGCTCAATCCGCGGCGGCTAGTTTTAATCCTGCCCATAAACTTATTGATCAGTTTGCTGAAGCGCCTTTATTGCATGGTGTCATGGGGCGTGATGAGGCGGTGTCTTATGCCATAGAACTGTTTGATAAGATGAACCTGCCTGATCCAAATAATTTTGGGCTTCGTTATTCTCACCAAGTTTCTGGTGGGCAACTTCAGCGCGCCATGACGGCAATGGCGTTGTCATGCCGACCAGACCTTATCATTTTTGATGAGCCTACCACCGCGCTTGACGTGACGACTCAAATTGAAGTTCTTGCCGCCATCCGCGATATTGTCAAAGAATTTAACACGGCGGCCATTTACATCAGCCATGATCTCGCCGTGGTTGCTCAAATGGCCGATAAGATTAAGGTTCTTCTTAAAGGCAATGAGGTTGAAGAAGCATCGACCAATAAAATGCTAAAATCGCCTCAAGATGACTACACCAAATCCCTTTGGGCGGTTCGTAAATTTGTCCGCAAAGAAAAAATTGAAGATAAAAAAAATGCCCCTGTGCTTGAATTAAGAAACGTCACTGCCGGCTATTCAAGCCATGTCGATGTTCTCAAAAATGTTTCTTTCAGCATCAGCAAAGGCAGAACCGTTGCTGTTGTGGGTGAGTCGGGCAGTGGGAAATCAACCACCGCTCGGGTGATTACCGGTCTTCTCAACCCGCGTGAAGGTGAAGTTCTGTTTGAAGGCGAAACACTGCCGTCCAAATTTGGAAATCGAAACCGCGATCAACTGCGTCGTATCCAAATGATTTATCAAATGGCGGATACGGCTCTTAATCCTAAACTTCGAATACGCGAACTTCTTGGGCGTCCAGCGAATATGTTTCTTGGGCTCAAAGGTAAGGCGCTTGATGAGCGGGTTTGTGATCTCCTGAGAATGATTGAGATGGAACCTAATCAATATATTGACCGGTTGCCATCAGAACTCTCTGGAGGCCAGAAGCAGCGCATCGGGATTGCTCGTGCGATTGCGGCTGAGCCAAGCATCATCATTTGTGATGAAGTAACCAGCGCTCTTGATCAAATTGTCGCTGAAGGAATTCTCAGATTGCTGGATAAACTGCAGGAAGAACTTAATCTTTCCTATATGTTCATCACCCATGATCTGGCGACTGTACGCGCCATTGCCGATCAGGTGGTGGTGATGAAAGATGGGTTGGTTGTTGAAAAAGGGCAGAAATCTGAAGTCTTTACGCCGCCGCATCATCCCTATACGGATTTGTTGTTGGGGTCTGTTCCAGAAATGGATCCAACATGGCTTAGCCGTTTGCTGGATGAGCGAAGCAAAAATATTGCGGCTCAGCAATAAAGCAAAGCCTCATTAAGAATCAGAATAAATTTTGTTTGTTCAGTTCAGCAAAAATATGGAAGCGATCCCGAATCCAAGCGTCAGCGTGTTTGGAAAGATAATCAGGGTGATGGCTGGCGAGGATTTGCCGTGCTTGATCACGGGCTTTCGTCCAAATATCGTCTGCCCCTTGATAAACCCATGTGTCTGGGTCTGTGCGATCCGCTAAGGTAGGGTAGAAATAATCGCGTTGCATGGCGGCGATGGTGTCATCCCCGCCTAGGAAATGCCCCTCGCCATAAACCGCTTGCTCAATCGCTTCAATGCTGAGGGTGTCGTCATTAACTTCAATGCCGCGAATGGTGCGGTGGATATGGCTGAGCATTTCATTGTCGAGCACAAAGGCTTCGAAAGACGCCCCCAAAAGGCTGGCCATCATGCCGGCGGATTCATAGATCAGGTTTGATCCCGCAAGCCCTGCGGCTAAGGAAGAGATTGCTTTCTCCATGCCCATTTGGGCATCCACCGCTTTCGCGTCCGCCATGGATGACGCCACGCCGCCGGGCAAGCCCAAATGGTTGGCGATTTGCCCTGACGCCGCGTTTAGCAGTGAAATTTCACCGCCGCCGCCACAAAACGCGCCGGTACGCAAATCAATGACCAATGGCCAATTGGAAAAGATCATGGGGTAACCTGGCTCGATCAAATTGACCAACATTAAGCCGGCTAACGTTTCGGCGGTGGTCTGCGCCAACATTCCAGCCAATGGGGCAGGGGCTGTCGCCCCAGACTGCGCGGCGATGATGGCATTGATGGGAACACCATGCTCAATGCAAGCAAAAGTGACATCCACCGCATCCTCACCATAACGCATGGGTGAAATCACCGGGCTGATATGCGCTTTGCAGAAAGGGCGCTTGCGGAAAGCACCTTCCCCGCCGAGGGCTTGATCAAACATTGAAATGATCGGCGCGACATTTTCCGCTAAGGTGAAACTGGTGCCGACATGTTTGGTGGTGCCGCGCAACAAGGCATAGGCGGTGTTAACATCCAAATCAGTGATATCCGGAATATCGGTTGCGACACAGCATCGGGTGAACCAACTGACATTATCAAGGGTATCAATCAAGCGGGTGAAATCATAGAGATCGCGTAAGGTCGAAGGCCGGTAAATGCCGCTATCCAGATCAAGGGTTTGCACCGCCGCGCCGCCCGTTCCAAAAAAGACGCGCTCACCGCCAATTTCGAGATCATGCTTAGGGTCGCGGCCATATAAGACAAAACTTTTGGCGGCGCGATCAATGGTCTCTTCCACCAAAGCACGCGAATAACAAAGCCGCCCACGCGCATTGAGGTGAGCGCCTTTGGCCAGCGCGAGGTCTTGAAATCGGCGCGGCACATCGCCCATCCCCATACTGTCTAAAAGATGGAAAGCGGCATCAATAATTTTGACCAAATCACCATCGGTAAGTGGCTTATATTGGCCGCCAATTTGACCGGGAGGGCAGGGGTTTGGCTGCTCGCTTGGCGTTGTGCGCGCCTGCACTCGTGCTGATCGACCGCCACTTCGGCGGGATAATCTGGGGATGTCTTGATTTAATGGATCAGCCATGTCGCTTTTCCTGTTTGTGGTCAGATTAAACCTATGATTAATATGAAAGAAGAATGCGAATGCGGCAAATAAAATACGGGCAATAAGAGTAGGGAAAAAGATGCGAAATCAAGCGCGTGTTGTTGTGATTGGTGGCGGGATAGCCGGGTGTTCAACCCTTTACCACCTCACCCAAGAAGGTTGGACGGATGTCATGCTGGTTGAGCGCGATGAATTGACATCAGGTTCAACATGGCACGCGGCGGCGCAAGTCACGCAATTTGGCGGCAATCAAACCTTTGTTGCCTTGAAGCGGCATTCGATCAATCTCTATCGGGAATTGGCCGCTGACCCTGAATTCCCCATCAATTACCACATCACCGGCGGGATGCGATTGGGTTATACCGACCGGCATATGGATATTTACAAACACTATATTGGCATGGCCAAAGGCATGGGGATTGATTTTGAATTGATTGATGGGGCTGAGGCCGCGCGCCGCCATCCGTTGATGAAAGCCGATGGCATCAAATGCGCGTGGTGGGATCCGCTGGATGGTGATATTGACCCCAGCCAATTAACCCAAGCGCTTGCCCGCCGCGCTCGTCAATCCGGTGCTGAAATCAGCCGCTTTAATCCGGTTGAAGCGCTGACGCAAAAGGCCAATGGCGAATGGATCGTCCACACTAAAAACGGCGATATCACCGCCGAGATGATCGTTAATGCCACGGGTTATCGCGTCAATGAAGTCGGTCGCATGATGGGCGTGGAGCATCCCGTTATCTCGATGGAGCATATGTATTTTCTCACCGATCCTATTCCGGCATTAGAAGCCATGGAAGAGCGGGTTCCCATCATTCGAGACCCGGGCGATGATTTTTATTCGCGGCAGGAAAAAAAGGGATTGCTGGTAGGGGTTTATGAGCAAGGCTGCAAAACCTTTGGCATGGATGGGATTGATCCTGATTTCACCATGGCGCTTTGCCCTAATGATTTGGATCGTTGCCTTGATAACATGGAACGCATCTTTGAGCGTCTGCCGGCTTTGACCGAAACAGGCATCCATACCGTGGTCAATGGCCCCATCACTTATTCCGCGGATGGTATGCCGCTGGTGGGGCCTATCCCCTGCAAAACCAATGCTTTTGCGTGTTTAGGTCTGCGCGCTGGCATTGGTGAAGGCGGGGGGCATGGTAAGATTTTGGCTCAAACAATCGTTCATGGCGAAAGTGAATGGGACGCGTGGTTTCTTGACCCAAGGCGGTTCACGCAATACGCCAATACGCGCTTTACGATGGCCAAAGCGATTGAAGATTATCAGATGGAATTTCACTACCACGAACCGCATGAATACCGGCCTGCTGGGCGGTTGGCGCGGACAACGCCGCTTTATCCCCTGCTGAAATCAATGGGGGCAGAATTCGGTGTCGTCAATGGTTGGGAACGCGCCCTCTGCTTTCCGCCCGAAGGATATCAATCCATCCCAGGCTATCGCTTCCAGCCAGAACGAGAAGCGGTGATCGCCAGTGAAGTCCAAGCGATCGCCAATGGCGTGGGCTTGATGGAAGTCTCAGGTTTCAGCCGCTATCGCTTGCACGGTCAAGGGGTGGTTGAGGCGATGGATCGCCTGATCGCGGGGCGAATGCCGAAAGAAGGTAAAGTCAGCCTAAGTTATTTGCTTACCCAAAAAGGCAATGTCTTAAGCGAGGCGACATTGGCACGGCTTGGCGATGATGAAATTTGGTATGGCGCGGCGGCGGCGGCGGAATGGCATGATCGCGATTGGCTCACCGCTCATTTGCCGGATCACATTAGCATCGAAAACCTATCGCAATCGCATACCGTGTTGGTTTTGGCTGGTCCTAAATCACGGGCTGTGTTGATGAACGTGGCGGGGCATGAAGATTGGTCGAATGAAGGCTTCCCGTTGATGGCGGTGAAGCCTGTGGTGATCGGGCATGCCGAAGCGATGGTGATGCGGATCAGTTATTCGGGTGAAATGACTTGGGAGATCCATGTTCCCAATGAACAACTTTATCTGATGTGGACGCAATTGATGGATGGGGGCGAAGGTTTTGGCATTGCTCCCTTTGGGCTATACGCCACTGAATCCATGCGGCTGGAAAAAGGCTATCGCCATTGGAAAGCTGATTTGATGGTCGAATTTAACCCGGCTGAATCTGGTTTGGATCGCTTCTATCAACGGGACAAAGAGGCGTATATTGGCCGCGAGGGTTTTGAAGCGCAATTGCAACAAGGCCTTCGCAAGCGATTTGTTACGATGGTGGTGAAAACAGATCATGCCCCTGCCCATGCTGGTGATGGGATTTTTTGTAATGGTGAGCAGATCGGTAGCGTCACCTCAGGAGGGTATGGCCATCGGGTGAAGGCCAATATTGCGTTTGGTTTCATCAATCCTGATGTGGCGGATGATGCCGCGCTGACCATCCGGATTCTGGATGAGGACTGTCAGGCTCACATCACCGCTGAGGCGCTTTATGATCCGCTTAATACCAAGCAACGCGGCGAGGATTAATCAAAGGCATAAAATGGTTAAAGCCAAGGCCAGATCGGTGTAGATTGAATGCAGATCAAGACCGGCTTATTCTGGGCATGTCGGTGCCATAAAATCTTGCGTATCGCTTTAGGGGCAATTCATGGAATTTGCTGAATTTATCAGGCTTGCCATCCATGTCATTATCAGTGGCAATAACGACCTTTATGAAGTCGTTAATCTGTCGCTTTATGTGAGTTTTTCGGCGGTGGCTTTCGCCGCGCTGATTGGCTTGCCGCTGGGTGGGTTTTTGGCCAGCGCGCAATTCCCGGGACGCTCGTTGGTGATTGTGTTGATCAATGCCTTGATGGGGTTGCCGCCCGTGGTGGTGGGGTTGATGATTTATCTGTTGCTGTCGCGTTCCGGGCCGCTAGGAGTCTTTGGCCTGCTTTATACGCCGACGGCAATGATCATTGCCCAAACGGTGTTGATCACCCCCATTGTTATCGCTTTGACGCGGCAGACGGTGGAGCATTTGTCGCGCGACTATGATCAGCAATTGCAGTTGTTTGGCATCTCCCCCATGAAGCGCACCATGACCTTGATTGTTGATGGTCGTTTTGAATTGGTGACAGCGATCTTGGCTGGGCTTGGCCGGGCGATGGCAGAAGTTGGCGCGGTGATGATTGTTGGCGGCAATATTGATCACTTCACGCGGGTGATGACCACGTCGATCACGTTAGAAACGTCGCGAGGAAATTTAGCCTTAGCCTTGGCGCTGGGGATGATTCTGATTTTGATGACAGTGGCGATCAATGCCTGCATGGCGTTGCTCAGATGGTGGGGGGAAAGTCGTTATGGCCATGTTTGATTTGCGCCCCATCAGTGCAAGATTGCAATCTGCAACGGCATCGCTTGGGGGGAAGGTGGTGCTGAAAGATGTATCCATCGAAATCAACACCCCAGGCATCACCGTGATCATAGGAGAAAATGGCGCTGGCAAAAGCACGTTGCTGTCGGCGCTTGCGGGATTATTGCCACTTGATCATGGCTGGCAAAGCCTCATCGAAACTGATGGCCGTGCCGCGCCGATCACGCGGCTTGGCTATGTGTTGCAAAAACCAGTGTTGTTGCGGCGGAGCATCGCGGGGAATATTGATTATGCGATGGCGGCGGCGGATATTCCCACGGGGCAACGCTCTTCGCTTCGATCCCATGTGTTGGAGATCATGAACATTCATCAGAATCCAAAGCAATCGGCGTTCCGCCTTTCTCAAGGGGAAAAGCAACGGTTGGCGGTGGCGCGGGTATTGGCGATGCAACCGGGGATGCTGATGCTGGATGAATCCACCAATTCATTAGATCAACAAACAGTGGCGTTGATGGAAACGCATATCCGCGACCTTGCGGATCAAGGCTTGCCAGTGGTCTGGGTAACTCATAGCCAAGACCAAGCCAAACGCCTCGCGGATCGTGTTGTTCAAATCAAAAACGGCAGCATCGAAGTTGATCGTGCCGCCACTGAATTCTTTGAAAATTAATTTTCTAGGATCAGGTGATATTATCAATGTCTTCATCAGACAGGTTGCCCGGCACGATGGTGATGGGCACACGGCAGACGGCCGCGCCTTTGGTGGTGATGTAATTGATCAAAGGCCCTGTATTTTCACCTTCGGTGCTAGCGCCAAGGATCAGCATGGTGATATCGCTGGCTTCATTGATGACATTGATCAATTCTGTTTTGGGATCACCTTCGCGCAAATAAACCATCGGGGTTTTGCCCGTCAATTCATGCACATATTCGCTATTCACGCGCAAAAGATTTTCCGCTTCAGTGCGCGCTTCATCACGCATCAATTCACCAACACCAGCCCAATGCTGAAATTCCGCAGGGGGGATGCAATGCATCAACGCGACATGACCATCGAGATTAGCCGCGCGGCGACAAGCATAGTATAGCGCTTGATGCAATTCATCGCTGTCATCAATAACCACCAGAAAGACCCGTGGCGTTGCGTTCTTTGATTTTGCTTTTTTGCCCATGGTAAACCCTATCTTCGGAAGGCAACGGCAGCCAACCAACCTGCCGCAACTGCAAATATTATAGCAAAAATTCCGTAAAAAGGGGCATACTCATGCGCGATGCGGTAAATTTCAGCGCTCAAGCCTCTTTTGACGACATTAATCGTTGAAACGTTTTCTTCGACCACAGCGCCATCGCGGAAATGCAAAGTGCGGACTTCGTAATCACCGGGGATGATATTGGCCGGAATGGTAATATCGGTGCGGAACAGCACATTGCTGATGACCTTGATTTTGCCTGGCTGATTGCTCCACAACCCGGTTTTTTCCAGATTGCGAACCATGGCGGCTTTCCATGTTTCAATAGGGGCTTCGTCAATCTCGCTCTCACTATCCAAGCGAAACGGAATATGATCAAAACCTAATTGATTGATTCGCATTGTGTTTTCGCTGGCGATCTCTTCCAGTGGACGTGTCGAAAGAATATGATAAAAACTAGGCAAGCCAATGACATTGGCGTTATCCGTGTTTAACCACACGCCGGCCACGTTCGATTTGCGGCGCACAGCAATCGTCTTAGACGGGCCCGTGACAATAATCGCGATATCGTCAACACCCGCACGATCAAGCGCTCCGAAGAGCAACAATTCAGTGCCGGTGAAACCAGTGGTGATCCGCACTTCTTTTTCGTCTAAATCCGCGACAAGGCGATTTTGAGCGAAAACACCGCTTACGCTGATGATCAAGGCCAGCACAGCAATCAAAGATGTCATCAATGCGCGAATCATCTCAGGAACTCCACTGAAAATAAATCTTCAGGGGTGATGACCACGTCATAAACCAGTTTGGCGCAAACAAGCAAAACCAGCAGCGCCAACAGGCCGCGCAATTGCTCACCGCGCAATTTAGCGCCGATGCGAGTGCCAAGTTGCGCGCCAATGACCGCGCCAAAAAGCAACAACCCGGCAAGCATGATATCAACCGTTTGGGTTTGCACTGATTGCAAGAAGGTGACGTTCGCGGTCACAAAAATAATTTGAAACAGCGATGTTCCCACCACCACGGAGGTCGGCATCCCCAGCAGATAAATCATCGCTGGCACCATAATAAAGCCACCGCCGACGCCCATGATCGCGGATAGAACACCCACCAGCGCGCCAACCCCAAAGGGCAAAAGCGCAGAAATATACAATTTGGATTTCCGAAACCGCATCTTGAAGGGCAGGCCATGGAGCCAATTATGCTGATGCAATTTGCCGCGACGCGCCCCTGATTGGCGTGACCGCATGATTGCTCGTCCGCTTTCAATCAGCATCAAACTGCCGATGATTCCTAAGAACAGGATGAAACTGAGTTTAATGACGACTTCGATTTGACCGAGTTGCTGCAGTAGCGCGAATAACGCCACCCCAAGGGTTGATCCCGCCAAACCACCAGCGAGCAAGACAAGCCCCATTTTGATGTCAACATTACCACGGCGGAAATGCGCCAATACGCCTGAAACCGATGATGCAACAATTTGATTGGCTTCGGTTCCAACGGCCACTGGCGCGGGAACGCCTAGAAAAATGAGCAGAGGCGTCATTAAGAAGCCGCCCCCAACACCAAAAATGCCGGATAGCATCCCAACCGCACCACCAAGGCCGATGATCGTAAAAATGTTCATCGACAGTTCAGCGATTGGAAGATAAACGTACATAACAGCGCAGCATTGTTCGAGAATTTTTCACTGTCTATCATCAAGTCTATAAAAAGACCAGATTAAATCGCTGATGAAACAGGTTTTTTGGCCAATTAATTGCCGCTTGCATCGTTTCGAAACCAAACAAGAAGGCAAGTGGAGTTGACGTTAGTCAGATTTGCCGGTCAGAACAGGGTCTTCTTTATACATGGTGCTGAGCATAGCCATGATTTCCATCACATTTTCATCATCAATAGAATAATAGACCATTTGAGAATGACGCCTTGCTTTCAGGATCTTTGCGCGGCGCAATCGCCCTAAATGTTGGGACAGGGCAGATTGGCTAAGCGTTTTAAGCATATCTTCCAATTCTTTGACCGATCGTTCTTCGCCATTGATCAAATGCGACAGGATTTGCAAGCGTTGGCTATTGCTCATCGCTTTCATGATGGTGGTGGCTCGGCTTTTTTCATTTGCCCCAATTTTTCGTTTTGGTCGACTGTAGGTTTTGGCCTGAGTGCTGTGCTTGTCAGGCGTATTATCGTTCTTGGGCGTTTGTTTGAACCACATGGCATTATCCGTCGCTTGGTTGAAGACGGAATTATGATAAGATAATAAAATTAATTTTTAATTAACGCGGCGAGAAAAAACTTAATTTTCTCAAAGCGTTGAATCCATGCTGAAAACCATGGTCAAGGGGCGAGAGATCAAGGTATAATCCCCCTATGACAATCGAATCCCCAAAACAAACAGCAGCGAAAACCAGCAAAAAGACCAAGTTTGATCAGGTCGATCTTGCCAATCTTGCGCTAAAACACGACCAGAAGGGCACGCAAGCGCAACATTTTGATATGCGGATTGATGCCATGGGGCAGTGGTATCATCAAGGAGGGCTGATTAAACGCCTCGCCTTGGTTAAACTTTTTGCTAATGTGCTGACCAAACTTGACGATGGTCAATATTGGCTGATCACCCCGGCGGAGCGCGGCGTGATTGAGGTCGAAGACGCACCTTTTTTTGTCAATCGTCTCGATGTTTCTGAATCCGGCAACGATCAGAAGATCACCTTGACCACCACGCTTGATGATGCGGTGGTGCTGGGGCAATCAAATCCGTTGCGGGTTTCCCAAAGCCCTGATGGACAGCCTCGGCCTTATGTGACTATCCGCGGTGATTTGGATGCGCTGATCGCGAGGTCGGTGTTTTATGAATTGGCTGATTTGGCGGTTGAAAATCAAGGCCGTTATGGTGTTTGGAGTGATGGGATGTTCCATCTTCTCGATTAATTCTTATATATAAATAGAAGGTTCAAAAACGAAAGCAGACCACGATGCCGCCATTGGATAGAAATTATCAATCACCAAGCGCGATCAATTTTCTGAACGCGATAACCGGCGTGTTGGGTCAACAGCCTGAACCAGCACCAGAAGGGCGGCGGGCTTCTGCGGTGTTGATTCCCTTGCTTGAGGTTGATGGGCATTGGCATGTGATTTTGACCAAACGCGCGGCGCATCTTCGGCATCACGCGGGGCAAATCAGTTTCCCAGGCGGTGCGATTGAACCGGGCGAAACTGCCGCCGACGCGGCTTTGCGTGAAGCCCATGAAGAAATTGACCTTCACCCTGATCAGGTGAAGGTGAAAGGCCATCTTCCTAGCGTCTTGACCACGGCAAATTATCATATCGCGCCAGTTTTAGGGGTGGTGAAATCAAGCCCAGTGCTGACGCCGCAGCCGGAAGAGGTGGACCGCATTTTACTTGAAAAACTTCATCCTTTGTTGATGCGCCGTCACCATCGCCAAGAACCGCGTCAGCATAATGGCATTGATTACAAAACATGGGTGATCGACCATGACAAGGAATATATCTGGGGCGCCACGGCTAAACTGATTGTCCAATGGTCGGCTTTGATGGATGAAGAATGGGTGGCGTCTCAAGGTGCTGATAATCAAAGTGATGATAATTTGGGGGCGGCATGACGCGGTATTTGATCATCCTAGCGGCGATTTTGGCCGGAGCGCTGATCGGCTGGTTGCTGGCGCGTCCAAAACCACCTCATGCGGATGAAGTGCTGGTCGATGCCACCCAAGAAGCCGCATGGTGGCGGCAGGTTATACCTTGGATCGCTGGCTTTGCTGTATTAATGGCTGGGTTGTTTCTATTGGCGGATTATGAACGAGCGCCAAAAGAGTCAGCGTATCAACCGGCGGTCATTGAAGGCGATCAAATCAACCCTGGAAGATTTGAACAAGAGGAGGCGGAGGGCGCAAGCAATGGCGGTTGATCATGCTCGCCTTCAGGTCATCCTTAATCTTTCGCTTGGTCAGCAAATTGTCCAAGTGATCAGAAAGGCTGGCGGCGAGGCGCGTTTTGTTGGAGGCATTGTCCGCGACGCGTTGATCGGACGTGATCTGTCCGCGCCGCATGATATCGACATGGCGATGACGCTTGCGCCAGACGTCGCGCAACAACTCTTGCAAGACGCAGGGTTAAAGGTCATTCCCACCGGAATTGATCATGGCACGATTACGGTGCTGGATCGACAGCATCCACAGCAAAAAGTCGAGTTAACCACGCTTCGGGCAGACCTTGATACCGATGGGCGTCATGCCACCGTGGCTTTTACCGATGATTGGCATGGCGATGCCGCGCGCCGTGATTTTACCATCAACAGTCTTTATCTGGATGCGGAGGGCAGGCTTTTTGATCCTTTTGGTGGCGAAGATGACCTGATGTCTGGCCGGGTTCGATTTATTGGCGATGCGGGGCAAAGAATCGCAGAAGATTATTTGCGTATCCTAAGATTTTTTCGGTTTCAGGCAGTGTTTGGCCAAGGTGAACCTGATGAAGACGCGCTGCAAGCGATCCGCGCCAATGCCCACCATCTGCATGTGATTTCGGGGGAGCGGCAAGCCATGGAATTGGCAAAATTATTGCCGCTTGGCGCATCGACAGGGTTAAAAGCGTTGGTTGAAACAGGAGTTGACCGGATCATCACCCCATCTGGATTTCAAATCGACGCGCTGGCGGTGATGGCGTCGTTACCACGGCCGTTGCCACTAGCCGCCTGCTATGCTGCGCTTGTGGCGGCGGACAGTCTTTCCGCCTTGCAAGATCGTTTGCGCCTGCCGGTTAAATTACGCAAGCAGATGCTGGCCTTGGCTAAGCCTTTTGCCCATGATGTCACGGTTTCAGACCAGTCATGGGAACAAGCCGCTTGGCGCGAGCAATCGGCCATCACGGGAGGCGGTTTTTCAATTGGTGAAGCGCTGGCATGGCGATATGGGGTCATTGAATCCCGCCAAACAAGGCGAGTGAGCGAGGCGGTGTTTAATCGCTTGCATGATTGGCAGCCGCCGGTTTTTCCATTGCGAGGGGCTGATTTGAAAGCCTCTGGAATGACCACCGGGGAAGCGATGGGCGCGGCGTTGGATCGACTTGAGGATTTATGGGTTGAGTCGCATTTCACCTTAAGCCGCGACGATTTGCTTGCCCGATTGTGATGCTAAAGGCTGGACGCTTGCAATATTAACCGTTAGGTCTGACAAGAGAGCAGGAGATTCTCATGGGTAAAAACGATCTTTCTTCCTCCCTAGGCCATGATGCGATTGAACAACGCCGTGATGACGCGGCGGCTTGGTTTGTCCATTTGCGCGATCGCATTTGCGCGGCCTTTGAACAAATCGAAGAAGATTACGCCAAGGCTTACCCCGATGCTGGCACGGCCGGGAAATTTGAGCGTAAAACTTGGAATCGCCCGGAAGGCGGCGGCGGGGTGATGTCGATTATGCATGGCCTTGTTTTTGAAAAAGTTGGGGTGAATGTCTCAACCGTTCATGGTGAATTCAGTCCAGAGTTCCGTGGGCAAATCCCCGGCACAGATAAAGACCCAAGTTTTTGGGCTAGCGGCATTTCACTGGTGGCGCATTTGCACAACCCGTTTGTGCCGGCGGTTCACATGAATACGCGCTATTTGAACGCGGGTGGCGAGGCCGGCAAGCGTTGGTTTGGTGGTGGTGCTGATTTGACGCCGATCATGCCTTTTGATGAGGATATTGCAGATTTTCACGGTGAATTAGAGGCGGCTTGCGATCGCCATCAGCCGCATTATTACGCTGATTTCAAAAAATGGTGTGATGAGTATTTTTACCTCAAGCACCGGGATGAGCCGAGGGGCGCTGGCGGCATCTTCTATGATTACTTAGACGATGGTGATTATGACGGCGAATTTGGCTTCACCCGTGCTGTTGGCGAAGCGTTTTTGTCGATTTATCCGCAATTGGTGCGGCGGCGGATGCAGACGCCTTTTACAAAGGAAGATCGCCATCATCAACTGGTGCGCCGTGGCCGCTATGTTGAATTTAACCTGCTTTATGATCGTGGCACCATGTTTGGCCTGAAAACAGGCGGGAATGTGGAAGCCATCTTGATGTCGATGCCACCAGAAGTCCGTTGGCCCTAGCGTTTAGGACAATTGGTCGCAGGGTGATGAATAATGGCGTGTTTCGGGGATAAAATCCTTGGAACACTGGGTCTGTCCAGATATAAATAAGTCAATTTTATTGACGGGTATTGCAAGGGGGAACCATGTCCGATACCGCTGAAAACAAAGGCCGCCGCGATTTTATTGTTGTCGCATCCAACACCATGATGGCTGTTGGTGCAGGTGCGGTCGCTTATCCATTAATCAATCAGATGAATCCTGCCGCGGATACATTGGCGCTAGCGTCCATCGAAGTGAATATCGGCGGCTTGGCGGAAGGCCAAGCGATCACGGTGAAATGGCGGGGTAAGCCTGTCTTTATTCGTCATCGTACCGCTGATGAAATTGCCGCCGCGAACGATACGGTGGTTGATGATTTGCGCGACCCTCAAGCCGATGCTGATCGTGTTCAAAAGCCTGAACTGCTGGTCATTCAGGGCATTTGCACCCATCTTGGATGTGTCCCGCTGGGGCAGAAAATTGGTGAAGTTAAGGGTGATTTTAACGGCTGGTTCTGCCCATGCCATGGATCGCATTACGACACTTCAGGCCGCATTCGCAAAGGCCCGGCACCAAGCAATCTTGAAGTGCCGCCTTACGCCTTCATTTCTGACAATGTCATTAAAATCGGCTGATTGGAGATAAACCAATGCAGACACAGAAATTCAAAAGCCCAGTGGTTCGGTGGATTGACCATCGTCTCCCTGTTTTCAGTTTTATGCACCATGAGTTGCATGAATATCCAACGCCGAAGAATCTGAACTATCTTTGGAATCTTGGCTCGCTTGCTGGCCTTGCGCTGGTGACGATGATCGTCACCGGCATCATTTTGGCTATGCATTACACCCCTCATGTTGACCACGCTTTCCAATCCGTTGAACGGATTATGCGTGATGTTAATCAAGGGTGGCTGATTCGTTACATTCACATGAACGGCGCCAGTTTCTTCTTTATCGTGGTTTATATCCATATTTTCCGCGGCCTTTATTATGGTTCCTATAAGGCGCCGCGTGAATTGCTCTGGATATTGGGTGTTGTGATCTTGTTGTTGATGATGGCAACGGCTTTTATGGGCTATGTTTTGCCATGGGGACAGATGAGTTTCTGGGGCGCCACGGTGATCACCAATTTGTTCTCCGCCATCCCCGGGATTGGTGAGAGCATCGTGATCTGGCTTTGGGGCGGGTTTTCAGTTGATAACCCAACGCTAAGCCGCTTCTTTGCGCTTCATTACCTGATGCCGTTTTTGATTGTTGGTGTGGTGATCCTGCATATTATTGCCTTGCACCG